>DQUX01000160.1 GCA_015662065.1 Anaerolineales bacterium
CGGAAAGGGGACCGGGTGGCGGTCCATCTGCCCAACTGCCCCCAGTTCCCCATCGCCACCTACGCCGCTTTCCGCGTCGGCGGCATCGTCGTCCCCTGCAACCCCATCTACACCCCCCGCGAGCTCACTTATCAACTGAACGACGCCGGCGCGGAGGTGATCGTCACTCTCAGTGCCACCTATCCGCGTGTCCGCCAGATCCGGCCCCAGACACCGCTCCGCTATGTCGTCGTCACCCGCATCAAGACCTACCTCCCACCCCTGCTGCGGCTACTCTTCACCCTGTTCATCGAGAGAAAAGCAGGCCATCGGGTGGACATCTCGGGTGAGGTCAACACCTACTGGTTCGCCGACCTGCTGGCCCAGGCTCCGGCCCGCCCAGAGCCGGTGGAGATCGACTGGGACGACACAGCGGTGCTGATGTACACCGGCGGCACTACTGGGGTTCCCAAAGGGGCCGAACTGACCCATGGGAACCTCCTCGCCAACGCCTACCAAGTCAAGGTCTGGGTTGGCGTGCGGGAAGGGCAAGACCGCGCCCTCGCCGCCCTCCCCCTCTTCCACAGTTACGGGATGACGATGTGTATGAACGCCAGCATCGTCAGCGGAGGGACGATGGTCCTCGTCCCCGACCCACGCGATACCGACGACATCCTGAGGACCATCCACAAGTACCGTCCCCACTACTACCCCGGCGTCCCGGCGATGTACATCGCCATCAACAACCATCCCAAAGTGGGCCGATACGACCTCACCTCCCTACAGGCCTGCTGCAGCGGTGCGGCTCCCCTACCGGTGGAGGTCCAGCAACGGTTTCAGGAACTGACCGGGGCGCGGCTGGTGGAGGGATACGGCCTCAGCGAGGCCTCCCCGGTCACCCACAGCAACCCCGCCTTCGGCGAGAACCGGATCGGCACCATCGGCATCCCCTGGCCCGATACAGAGGCGAAGATTGTGGACGTGGAGACCGGGGAGCGGGTGCTGCCGCCCGGCGAGGCGGGGGAACTGTGCGTCCGTGGGCCGCAGGTGATGAAGGGGTACTGGAACCAACCGGAGGAGACCGCACAGGTCCTCCGGCCCGACCCCGACGGAGGGCCTCCCTGGCTCTACACCGGCGACATCGCTATAATGGACGAAGACGGCTATTTCCGCATCGTGGATCGCAAGAAGGACCTGATCCTCGGTGCGGGCGGCTTTAACATCTACCCCCGCGAGATCGAGGAGGTGCTCCATCAGCATCCCAAGGTGCAGGAGGCCGCCGCCGTCGGCGTGCCCGTGCCGGGGAAGGGGGAGCGGGTCAAGGTCTTTGTCGTGCTCAAAGAGGGGGAGCAGGCCACCGAAGAGGAGATCGTCGCCTTCTGCCGGAAGCATCTGGCCCCCTACAAGGTGCCCAAGTTCGTCGAGTTCCGCGAGAGCCTGCCGAAGACCATGGTGGGCAAGGTTCTGCGGCGGGCGTTGCGGGAACGCTGAATGGCGCCGAAGTGGTGAAACACGGAATACGCAGCACATCATGTGTGCTGTGTAAGAGGTGATACCCGCTGTGTGAGAGGTGATACTTGAAAGGAGGACCCGCTATGACCTACCGAATCGACCGCGTCGCAGTGATCGGTGCCGGGACG
>DQUX01000105.1 GCA_015662065.1 Anaerolineales bacterium
CCCATCAACTCGGTGAAGTAGAGAACCGGCACCTTTTCCTCCAGCGCCTGACGGGTATCCAGGTTGATCTGGCACATCCCGCAGGCACAGGCGATGAGGTCCGCCCCGGCCTCCCGAGCCGCATCGGCCAGACGGGTGGAGAGGGCGATCACGACATCGGCCCGACTCAGCGCCAGGCTGGCCCCGCAGCAGTCGACCTTGTACGACCAGTCCACCGGCTCCGCACCCAACGCCTCCACCACCCGGTCCATCCGCATCGGGTGCTCGGGGTCATCCCAGCCGGTCACTTCGGGCGGGCGAACCAGGACACAGCCGTAGTAGGAAACCACCCGGAGCCCTGCCAGCGGGCGGGTCGTCCGCTCACGAATCGCCTCCAACACCTCCGGCTCGCTCAGCACTTCCAGCAGATGCCGGGTGTGGGGCCGACCGGTGTAGGTAAAATCGAGCAATCCCTCCATCTCCCGCCGCCAAGCCTCATCCTCCCGGAGCCGCCGGTCGGCGGCGAGCACGTGCTGGTAGCAGGCTGGGCACGGGGCCACGATGTCCAGCCCTTCCTCCTGAGCCAGCGCCACGTTTCGGGCCGGGAGGCTGAGGGAGAGCTCGTGGTTCAGGCTGTGGGCGGAGGAGGCCCCACAGCAGTTCCAGTCCTCCAGCTCCACCAGCTCAACGCCCAGCGCTTCGCACACGGCGTCGGTGGAGAGGCCGAACTCCACTGCGGTGGTCCCAATGGTGCACCCGGGGTAGTAGGCGATCCTCACGTCTCCACCTCCGTCGAAGAGCGGCGCTCGGCCTCTTTGTACAGCCGGCGCACCTGAGCCAGCCCCCGGACCCGCTCCGGCAGGTGGGTGATCTTCCCCTTGAGGAGCAGGGTCAACCCTACCCGTATATCGGCCAGCAGATCGCTGCCGAACGGACTGCGGAGCTTGTATTCCATCAGCATGGTCAGCTCATGCACCCGCCCCCACAGGCGGATGCTATCCAGGAAGGAGCGGTGGAGGGCGTAGACCGCCGGATCCGGGCTGTACCCCTCCTCCAGCGCCATATAGCGGAGCGTGTCGAACATCGGGGCCAGCCGGATCTGGTTGGGGCACCGGGTCCCGCAGGCCTCACAGCCCACACACAACCAGATGGCCGAACTGCTCAACACCACATCCCGCTGCCCCAACTGGATGAGACGGAGCACCTGGGCAGGCTTGTAGTCCATCGCATAAGCGACGGGACAGCCCGCGGTGCATTTCTGGCAGAAGTAGCAGCGGAGAACCGGCGCTCCGCTCCGCGTCTGCACCTCCCGACCGAACGTCAGGTCTAGCTCAAAGGCCGTCGCCATAGATACCTCCGCAGCCTTTAGAACTTGCCCGCGTTGTCCACCAGCCGCAGCACCAGGATCGCCATGTCCAGGGTCTCGCCGGTGCTGGTGATGAAGTAATCCCGCAGGGTCACCTCATGCTGGAAGCCCATATCCAGGAACCCCTGGATGACCTGGGGCTGGGTGGTGACGATCTCGCCGTACAACTGCTGGAGTCCCACCCTCCTGGCGATCTCGATCAGGCTCTGCACCATCAGCGTCCCAATACCCTGCCGCCGGTATGCCTTATCCAGAAAGATGCGCACCCAGGCCAGGTGGCTGTGATAGTGCTCGCCGAAGTGGAGCGTGGCATCTCCCACCAGCTTGTCGCCTACCAGCGCGACCAGGGGGAAGACCCGCCGGTAATCCAGGTTGTCCACCCAGCTCTCCACCACCCGGGCGTCTGCCGCATCACTGCGGAACCACTCCAGGTCCTCCCGAGACGCGCGGGCAAACAGGTCCACCAGCGCCTGTTTGTCCCCCTTCTGCAGCGGGCGCAGCAACAGGCGAGAGCCGTCCACCAGCGTCTTCACCTTCCGGTAGCGCGCCAGTTGTTCCCACATATCCCCCATCTTTCCCCCCTTCTTCCAGGTGATTCTACGACGACATCTCCGTCAAGACGTCCGCCATCGCCAGCACCTGCCCTGGCTCCCAGTTGTGGATCCGGCTGGCCTTGTTGGGGCAGGCCACCACGCAGGCCCCACAGGTCTGGCAGAGAGCAGCGTTGACGGTGGCAATGCCGCGCACGGGGTGAATCTCCCGGGCCTCGTAGGGGCAAACCGCCACACACGCGCCGCAGGCAGCACAGAGCTCTTCCACAACATAGGCGACCGTCGGCTCCTGAACCATCGCCTCCTGGGCAAACAACTGTAGGACCTTGGCGGCTGCGCCACCGGCCTGGGCCACCGCCTCCGGGATGTCCTTGGGCCCCTGCCCTGCCCCGGCCAGGAAGATGCCCGCCGTCAAGCTCTCCACCGGCCGCAGCTTGGGGTGGGCCTCGTTGTAGAAGCCATAGCCGTCGGTCTGGATGTGCAACGTCTGCGCCAGCGGGATCGCCCCCCGGCTGGGCAGCATCGCCGTCGCCAGCACCACCAGGTCCACCTCCACCTCCACCGGTCGGCCTGCCAGCGTGTCCGCTCCCCAGACCACCACCCGCCCCCCCCGGCGGAAGATCTTGCTCACCTTCCCCCGCAGGTAGAGCACGTCGTGCTGCTCCATCGCCCGCTGGACGTACTCGTCGTACCCCTTGCCGGCGGAGCGGATGTCGATGTAAAAGACGTAGGCCTGGCCCTCCGGTACCCGCTCCTTGAACATCATCGCCTGCTTGGCCACGTACATACAACAGACCTTGGAGCAGTAGGAGACCCCCCGCTCCGGGTCGCGGGAGCCGGCGCACTGGACGAAGACCACCTCCCGGGGCACGCGCCCGTCGGAGGGGCGACGGAGCTCCCCGCCGGGTCGCAGCATCTCCTCAAAGGCGAGGCCGTCGATCACGTCCGGCACCCGCCCACCGCCGTACTCCGGCAGCCGCTCCAGCGGGTAGGGGTCCCATCCCGTCGCCACCACGACCGCGCCCACCTCAAGGGTTTCAGGTTTCGGGGCTTCAGGCTTCAGGTTCGAGCCTGGAATCTGAACCCTGGAGCCTGAAACTTCCGCCTTAAAGTTGCCAACATACCCCTCCAGGCCGGTCACCTGCGCGTTCAGCAGCACCCGGATGTTGGGATGGTTCAGGACCCGCCCGACCCGCTGCTGGAGGAGGTCCGGCGCGGCCTCGAAGTTGAGGTAGGTGCCGGAGAGGCGGGCCATCTTCCCCCCCAGGTAGCCCTCCCGCTCGACGAGGACCACCGGGTAGCCGGCGCTGGCGATGCTTAGAGCCGCCTCCAGCCCGGCCACCCCCCCACCGATCACCAGCGCCCGTCGGGTGATGGGAAGCTCGAAGGGGACCAGATCCTCGTCTCGCCGCACCTTCTCCACCATCGTGCGGACGATCTCGATCGCCTTCTCGGTGGCCCGCTCCGGCTCCTCCTGATGGACCCAGGAGCACTGCTCCCGGATGTTGGCGATCTCGCACCGATAGGGGTTGAGGCCCACCGCCGCCGCCGTCGCCCGGAAGGTCTTCTCGTGCATCCCCGGCGAGCAGGCAGCCACGATCACCCCGTCCAGACCGTGCTCGACAATCGCATCCTTTATCAATTGCTGGCCCGGGTCGGAGCACATATACTTATAGTCTGTGGCAAAGACCACGTGGGAATCCCGCCCCACCACCTCCGCCACCCGCTCCACGTCCACCGTGGCGGCGATGTTGATGCCGCAATGGCAAACGAACAGACCGATCCGGCTCATTCAGCCTCCACCAGCTCGTCCACACTCACGGCAGGCAACGAGAGTCCCTCGTGCTCAAGGAACGCTTTTACACCGGAGAGGAGATCCACCAAATAGGGCCGAGTCGAAGCCTTGCCCATATGCCCCACCCGGAAGATCTTCCCCGTCAGCGGCCCGAGCCCCCCGGAGACGAGGATGCCGTGCTCGCGGGCCAGGTAGGCCATCAACGCGCCCACCTCGAACTCCGGCCGCATCCGCACCGCCGTGGCGATAGGGGCGGCGAAGCTCCTCTCCACCAGCATCTCCAAGCCCATCGCCCTCAACCCCCGGCGGACCGTCTGGGCAGCTTCTCGGTAGCGGGCGAAGTGGGCTTCCAGGCCCTCCTTCAGAATCCGCTGGAGACTCATCCGCAGCGCCAGGATGTTGTTGGTAGGGAGGGTGACTGGGTAGGGGTGCCAGTCCGCCCAGTCGGTGGCGTACTGGCGCCAGGTCCACAGGCTCAGGTACCAACCGTGGGGCTGCCCCTCATTCCGGTCCACCCACTCCCAGGCCCGGGGCCCCACGGAGATGAGCGCGAGGGCGGGGGGACACTCCAGGCACTTGTTCGCCACCGTCACACAGACGTCTATCCCCCACTCATCCACCGGCAGGGAGACGCCCCCCAGGGAGGAGATCCCATCCACGATGATGGGTAGCCCCGCCTGATGCGTCACCTCCGCCAACTCCCGCAATGGGTTGAGGACGGTCGTGGAGGTCTCGTGGTGCACCACCACCACCGCCCGCGCCTCGGGCTCCTGGGCGAGGACCCGCCGCAGATCGTCGGGGTCCAGCGGACGCCCCGGCGGGGCGGTGAAGGGAACAACCCGCAGGCCGTGGGAGGCGGCTATCACCCCCATCCGCTCCCCGAAGAACCCGTTGTCGCCGACAATCACCGTCTCCCCGCTCGCCAAGAGGCTGCCGAAGGCCATATCCAGCGCCGCCGACCCCGCTCCCGGCACCATAAAGAGATCGTTTTCGGTCTGGAAGACCTGCTTCAGGAGATCCAGCGTCTCCCGATAGATCTCCATCCATTCCGGGCCGTAGTGTCGGGGCGTGGGCTGGGCCATCGCCTCCAGCACCTCCTCATCCACCTCACAAGGGCCGGGTATGAACAGTTTGTACCTTCGCATATTCCACCTCAATCTCGGAACAACGGCCTCGGGTCCACGTAATACTCCTCCAACCCCCAGTCCTCCTCAGGAAGCCCCAGCGCCACGGCCATCAACTGGGTGAAGTAGACCACCGGGATCTCCTCTCCACTGCGCCCGAACTCCGTCTCCCGCTGTGGATAATCCAGGTTAAACTGGCAGAGCGGGCAGGCGGTGACGATCACCTGCGCCCCGTGCTCCCGCGCCGAGGCCACAATGTCCCGCGACATCGTCTCGGAGATCTTCGGCTCCTTCACCGTGATATAGGAGCCACAGCACTCGACGTTGTAGGGAAAGTCCACCGGCTCCGCTCCTAGCGCTCGCAACAGGTCGTGGAGGATGGTGGGCGACTCCGGGTCGTCCAGACGGATCTCGTCGTAGGGACGCAGGAGGAGACAGCCGTAATAGGGCGCGGCTCGGAGCCCCTTCAGGGGCCGGGTCACCCGCTCGGCCAGCCCGTCCCAGCCCGGCTCATCCCGCAACAGCTCCAGCAGGTGAACCACCCGGACGCGGCCCTGGTACTCCTGCTCGGTGAACCAGTTGATGCGCTCCCGCATCTCCAGATCCCGCTCCAGGGTGGTCTGTGTCCGCTTCAGAACGTGATAACAGATAGCGCACAGGGCCGCCACTTGCTCCCCCGCCTGCTCCGCCTGATAGAGGACCCGCGTGGGGGCAATCAGGGCCAGGGAGTTATCCGTCGCCAGCGGGAAGGTCGCCCCACAACACTGCCACTCGGGCAACTCCACCAGCTCCACCCCCAACGCCGCCGCCACCGCTCGCCCCGAGCGATCATACCCCCGGGCTTTCGTAGAAAGAGTGCATCCCGGATAATAGGAAACCCTCATCTTTGCCCACCTACCTACTTGCCCACTTGCCCACTTGCCCACTTGCCTACTTGCCCACTTGCCTACTTGCCTACTTGCCCACTTGCCTACTTGCCCACTTGCCTACTTGATATACTTGCGAAAGCCCCCCACGATTGCCAGTTGAGGCAGCTCCCGCACCAGCTCCTGCGGCAGTTGGTCCAGGTCCAGCTCCGAAACCCCGGCCCGCAGCGAGATCTCCCGCAGCGCCTCCATCAGCCGCGGTAGATCCACCCCCTTGGGGCAGCGGGCGACACAGGTGAGGCAGGAGGCACAGATCCAGATCGTCGGGCTCTCCAACACCTCCTCCATCCCCAACTGGGCCATACGGATAACCTGGCTGGGCAGCAGGTCCATCGCCGCCACCACCGGACAACCGGCGCTGCACTTGCCGCACTGATTACAGGCCAGCAGGTCCTCCCCGCTGATCTCCTCCACGTCGCGGACGAACTTACCGCGCACCTTGTTGACCGAGATAGTCGTTCGCATATCGCTCCTCAGACTTTCACCACAGAGAGGCAAGGAGGACACAGATATACCACGGGGTTTTCATCTCCTCAGTGACCCCTCTGTGTTCTCCGCATCTCCGTGGTTATCATAGGCCCGCGGCCCGCTTGGCCGAGGTCAGGGTGTTGCGCAGGAGCATCGCGATAGTCATCGGCCCGACGCCGCCCGGCACCGGGGTGAGGTACCCCGCCACCTCCTTGACCGCCTCGAAGTCCACATCACCGACGATGCGGTAGCCCCGCTTGGCCGTGGGGTCCTCCACCCGGTTGATGCCGACGTCAATCACGGCCGCGCCGGGCTTCACCCAATCCGCCTTGACCATTTGTGGCCGACCGACTGCGGCGATCAGGATATCCGCCCGCCGACAGGTAGCCGGCAGGTCCTTGGTGCGGGAGTGACAGATGGTGATGGTAGCGTTCCGGTGCAGCAGCAGCATCGCCACCGGCAGGCCGACGATATTACTGCGGCCCAACACCACCGCCTCCTTCCCCTCAATCTCAACCCCGTACCGGTCCAGCAGCTCGATGCAGCCAGCGGGGGTACAGGGGACGAACATCGGCTTGCGCCCCTTCATCGCCAGACGGCCGATGTTGATAGGGTGAAAGCCGTCCACATCCTTCTCGATGCCGATGGCGGCCAGCACCCGCTCCTCGTCCAGGTGCTTGGGCAGGGGCAACTGGACCAGGATGCCGTGCACCTCGGGGTTGGCGTTCAACTCCGCCACCAGCCCCTCCACCTCCTCCTGGGAGGCGGTCTCCGGCAGGTTGTGGCCAAAGGAGCGGATGCCCACCTCGGCACACCGCTTCTGCTTGGAGCGGACGTAGAACTGGGAGGCGGGATTCTCCCCCACCAGCACTGTCGCCAGCCCCGGCACGATCCCGTGCTCGCCCTTGAGCTGCTCCACCTCGGCCCGGATCTCCTCATGGATCGCGGCCGCCGTCGCCTTGCCGTCAATCAACTGCGCTGTCATACCTCCTCCTTACGGACTACTTGCACAATACGTAACACATAATACGCAACACGCAATACGTATTACATATCGCGTATTC
>DQUX01000378.1 GCA_015662065.1 Anaerolineales bacterium
CCCTCTACACCGCCTTCGCGATGGAGCAGGTGCCGGAGGGGGAGCGGGGGAGGGCGGGGGCGATGCTGGGGCTGGCCTGGTCCATCGGGCAGGGAGTGGGGCCTGGGATCAGCGGGCTGGTGCAGCGGAGCGTCGGCTTCACCCCCCTCTTCCTGACGACGGGGACGACCTACCTAACAGCGGCGCTGCTCGTGCAGGCCTTCTTTAGGCGGGCGGAGAAGCCGGCGGTCGAGCCGGGCGCGCTCCCGGCGGAGTGAGGATCGCGAATACCGCGAATGGGGCGAATGGTACGAACCGGAGAGATCGGTGATGGAGACAGTTGAACAGAGTATGAAGCGATGGGCTCCACCCTTCTTCACCATCTGGGCCGGGCAGGCGATCTCGCTCCTGGGCAGCGGGCTGGTCCAGTTCGCGCTGGTCTGGTGGATTACGCGGACCACCGGCTCGGCCACGGCGCTGGCGACGGCGACGCTGATGGCGATGCTGCCAGCGGTGTTCGTAGGGCCGTTCGCCGGGGCGCTGGTGGACCGGTGGAGCCGGCGGAGGGTGATGATCGTAGCCGACGGGATCATCGCCCTGGCGATGCTGGGGTTGGCCTACCTCTTCGCCATCGACGCGGCGCGGGTGTGGCACGTCTACGTCGCCGTGTTCATCGAGGCCACGGCGAGCGGGTTCCACTGGCCGGCGATGCAGGCCTCCACCTCGCTGATGGTCCCAGAAGAGCACCTCTCCCGCGTGGCGGGCCTCAACCAGACGCTGCGGGGCGCGCTGAACATCGTGGCCCCGCCGCTGGGCGCGCTCCTCCTCTCCCTTCTGCCGATCCAGGGGATCCTCGCTATCGACGTGGGGACGGCGGCGCTGGCTATCGCTCCCCTCTTCTTCATCGAGATCCCCCAGCCGCCGGCCCGGCCGGCGGAGGTCCGGCGCCGGCCGCTGTGGCAGGACGTGCGGGAGGGGTTGCGGTACGTCTGGAGCTGGCCGGGGCTGTTGGGCGTGCTCCTGATGGCGACGGTGATCAACTTCCTCCTCAGCCCCGCCTTCTCGCTGATGCCGATCCTGGTCACCGACCACTTCGGCGGGGAGGCGATCCACCTGGGCTGGCTGGATTCGGCCTGGGGGGTGGGGATAGTGATTGGGGGGCTGATCCTGGGCGTGTGGGGCGGCTTCCGGCGGCGCATCGTGACCTCGCTGATGGGAATCATCGGCATCGGCGTGGGCACTCTGCTGATCGGCCTCACGCCGGCGACCGGGTTCTGGCTGGCGGTGGGGGCGGTCTTCTTCGCCGGGCTGATGAACCCGGTCGCCAACGGGCCGCTTTTGGCCATCGTCCAGGCCCGGGTCGCCCCGGAGATGCAGGGGCGGGTCTTCACGGTGCTCCAGAGCATGGCGACGGCCATCTCCCCCCTGAGCATGGCGGTCGCCGGACCGGCGGCGGATTGGGTGGGGGTGCGGGCCTGGTACATCGTCGGCGGGCTGATCTGCACGCTGATGGGGATGGGGGCCTTCTTCGTGTCGGCCATCGTTCACATAGAGGACAACCACAGGCAGGCGGTCAGGGACGGGCTGGTTGCGCCCTCCCCTATGCCGGTCGATCTAGAGGAATGAGGCAGGAGGTAGGGATGGAGGAAAGGCGACGGATTCTAGAGCAGATCGAGGCGGGTCAGATCGGCGTCGAGGAGGGGGTGCGGCGGCTGGAGGCGCTGGCGGAGGCGGAGCGCCGGTCCATCATCCCGGCCCCTTCTCCTAGGCTGGTCCGTCTGATCTGGCAGGCGGTCCTCTGGGCCGGGACGGTGGTGCTGGTGGGTGGGGCGCTGCTGGTGGCGGCGGTATACGCCTGGGGGGCGGCCGCCGGCTGGCTGATCTGCGGCTGGCCGCTCTTCATCCTCGGCGTACTAGGGGTGGCCGTGGGCTGGTGGCTGCGGGAGGCCCACTGGTTCTCCTTGCGGGTGCGGGAGCGATCCGGGCGGCGGTTCGCTTTAGCCCTGCCGCTGCCGCTGGGCCCCATCGCCTGGCTCCTGCGGGCGCTCTCCCCCCTTGTCCCCTGGCTCCGGGATACGGGGATAGACGAGGTGATCCTGGCGATGCGAGCGGAGCTGCGCCGGGGTCGCCCCTTCGTGGTGGAGGTGGACGAGGGGGAAGAGGGGGAGCAAGTGGAGATATTTCTTGGATAACTACTCAGGGGGAGGGCTGCTGAACGTTGCCTTCCTTGCATGGGCCGCACCGCCGTAAACAGACGGTGCTGGGGAGCGTAACCAACGTAGTCTCTGTGTCCCCATCTCACGGACGTGGCCTGAGCAGTTACTTTCTTGGTTAGGAGGCGACAAATGGGAGCGACGAACGACGAACGGCTGAAGATTCTGCAGATGTTGGAAGAGGGAAAGATCACCGCCGAGGAGGCGGCGACGCTGCTGCGGGTGTTAGGGGGAGGTCGGCGCGCACGGCCCGGTGTGCCGGACGTAGGGGGGGAGAACCGCTTCCTCCGCATCCAGGTGACCGACACGACCTCGGGTGCCGGGAAGGTGAACGTGACCATTCCGATCGGGTTGGTGAGGGCAGGACTGCGCATCGCGGAGCGGTTCGCCCCTGAGTTCGAGGGTCTCGACCTGGAGGAGCTGGCGGACCTGATCACCGAGGGAGCGGTAGGGAAGATCGTGGAGGTGGTGGACGCAGAGGAGAACGAGCGGGTGGAGATCTACGTAGAGTAGGTGCGTCGCCCCCGCTGTGCCTCCGTGGTTCAAGAGAGGCTACCCTCACCGGATGCGGAGCGAAGCCACGCCGCCCATCTCGAAGCCGCAGGCCTGATAAAACTCCTGGGCGGCGGAGTCGCCCCGGGAGGTATCGACCAGCAGGTGGGCGGCCCCCCGGCTGGTGGCCCGCTGGATCGCCGCCTCCACCAGCGACGCGCCGATCCCCTGCCGCCGATAGGCCGGGTCCACCGCCATCTCTCCAATCAGCGCCCGCAGCCGGATGAGGCCGGGCATATAGGAGATCGTCAGGAAGCCGACCACCTTCCCATCCGTCTCCGCCACCAGCACGTCCATCGCGGGGCTCTCCCGGAACCGCTGGGCCGCCGCCTGCATGTCCTCCGGCGTCATCTCCCCGTTTCCGGGGATGAGCTGTAGGAGATGCAGCACCACCCCCTCGTCCTCCGGCCGGGCCTCCCGGATGACCACCCCCGGCGTACGGGCGCGGAACTCCGGCGAGCGTCTGCGGACCCAGCGATCGATCACCTCGCGATGGGTGCGGAAGGCCAGCTTCTCCGGCATCTTCTCCGGGAGGAAGACCCGCACGTCCTGGGCGTCATCCCCGGCCCGCAGCTCCCCGCCCACCGGCCGGGCGCGGTAGAAGATGATGATGCCAGATTGAACCGGGCCCTCGGGGAAGGAGTAGACGCCGAACAATTCCAGGAGATCCACATCTAGCCCCGTCTCTTCTTTGCATTCCCGCACCGCCGCCTGCTCGACGCTCTCGTCCGCCTCGATGTAGCCGGCCGGAAGGGCCCACCAGCCTACGAAGGGGTCCTCTCCCCGTTTCACCAGGACGAGCCCGCCCTCCATCTCCACCAGGACCCCTGCGCCGGGGACGGGGTTGCGGTAGAGGACGAAGCTGCAGGCGGGGCAGATGTGGCGGATCCGACCGGAGACCTCCGCCTCCCTCATCTCTGCGCCGCAGCGCGGACAGAAGGTGCTGTCTTTATTCATCGGCTCCCTCCGTTCTCGTTCAGTCTCTCAGCTCTCCTCGCGCAGCTCCCGGGCCACGCAGTCTGCACCGAGTTCGCCGAACTCGATCTCGCCCCCCAGTGGCCGATAGAAGAGCGCGCCGGTGGTCGGATCGCGCGCCTCGAAGACGAAGAGCCGATCCCGGTCCTCAATGACACAGATGGCGATAGGACGAATCCGTGACATCATCGCTGTACTGCTTCCTCCGTCAGGGTGGCCACCAGCTCCTGGCGGACCTCCGGGCTGGTCTCCCGCTGGCGGGCTGCATCGAGAGCGTGGGCCGCTTCCGGTCCGCCGAGACGCCTCAGCGCCCAGGCGGCGTGGGCCCGCACCAGCGGCGCGGGGTCACACAGGGCGGCGGTCAGGGTAGGCACCGCGCGGGCGTCACCGCTGTTGCCCAACGCCACCGCCACATTGCGCAGCAGCCGCCCCCGACCAATGCGCAGAATGGGGCTGCCAGCAAAGCGCTGGTGGAACCCCTCCTCGTCCAGCGTCATCAGATTCCAGAGTGACGGCGCGGGCCGGTCGGAAGAGGCGGTCTGGAAGGCCGGTATGGCAGTGGTCCGGGCGAACCGCTGCCAGGGGCAGACCTCCTGACAGATGTCGCAGCCGTAGATCCGGTTCCCCATCAAAGGCCGCAGCTCGGGCGGGATGGACCCTTTGTGCTCGATGGTCAGATAGGAGATGCAGCGGCGTCCGTCCAGCCGGTAGGGGGCGGTCAGTGCCCCCGTGGGGCAGGCCTCCAGGCAACGGGTGCAGGTTCCGCAGCGGGGGGGCAGCGGTGCGACCGGCGATGGCAGGTCCACGTCCACCAGGATCTCCCCGAGGAAGAGCCAGGAGCCTAGACGGGGGTGGATCAGGCAGGTATTCTTACCGATGAAGCCCAGCCCTGCCTGGGCGGCGAAGGCCCGCTCCAGCACCGGGCCGGTATCCACGTAGGCCCGATACCGCACGTCACCTCCCACCTCCGCGCGGATGAACCCGGCCAGCTCCTCAAGGCGGGGCCGCATCCAGTCGTGGTAGTCGGTCCCCCAGGCATAGTTGGAGACGCGGCCACGGGGGGTGTCGTCGGCGTGGGCCTCTCGGCCTCGCTCCTCGGCTTCGCCCGGGTCGCCGGGATAGTAATTGACCGCCACACAGACCACCGAACGGACCTCTGGGAGGATCAGGCTGGGGTCCTCCCGGCGGGCCACCCGGTCAGGGCGGGCCATATAGGCCATCTGACCGTGGTCACCCCGGGCCAGCCAGTCCCGGTAGGCCCGCAGGTGCATCTGAGGTAGGTGGGCGGGGGCGATGCCGATCAGGTCGAAGCCCAGACGGCGAGCCCGCTCTTCGATGCGCTCGCTCGTCCCGTGCATTATGCACCCTGCAACACATGCTTCAGGAACTGTCCCGTGTAGCTGTTCTTCACCCTGGCCACCTGCTCCGGCGTCCCCTCGGCGACGACCTCTCCCCCCCCGTCGCCCCCCTCCGGCCCTAGGTCGATGATCCAGTCGGCCACCTTGATAATGTCGGGGTGGTGCTCGATGATGACCACCGTGTTGCCCGCGTCGACCAGCCGGTTGAGGACCCTGATCAGTTTGTCCACATCGGCGGCGTGGAGCCCCACGCTGGGCTCATCCAGCACATAGAGGGTGCGGCCGGTAGCCTTCTTGGAGAGCTCACGAGAGAGCTTCACCCGCTGCGCCTCCCCGCCGGAGAGGGTCGGTGCGGGCTGGCCCAGGCGGATATAGCCCAGCCCCACGTCCTGGAGGGTTTGAAGCTTGCGCCGGATGGCCGGGAAGGGGGCGAAGAACTCCGCCGCCTCGTCCACCGTCATATCCAGCACCTCGGCGATGTTCTTCCCCTTGTAGCGCACCTGCAGGGTCTCCCGGTTGTATCGGCGTCCGTGGCAGACGTCGCAGGGGACGTAGACGTCGGGAAGGAACTGCATCTCGATGCGCAGGGTGCCGTGCCCCTGGCAGGCCTCGCAGCGGCCCCCCTTCACGTTGAAGGAGAAGCGGCCGGCGCGGTACCCCCGGATCTTGGACTCGGGCAGGGAGGCGAAGAGCTCCCGGATGGGGGTGAAGAGAGTGGTGTAGGTGGCCGGGTTGGAGCGGGGGGTGCGGCCGATGGGGGATTGGTCGATGCTGATCGCCTTGTCGATGTGCTCAACCCCCTCGATGTGGTCGTGGTCGCCGGCCGGCTCCCGGGAGCTGTGGAGGATCTGGGCCAGGCGGCGGTACAGGACGTCCACCAGGAGGGTCGATTTGCCGGAGCCGGAGACGCCGGTGATGCAGACGAACATCCCCAGGGGGATGCGCACGTCGATATCCTTGAGATTGTGCTGACGGGCGCCACGGATCACCAGGGACTGGCCGTTGCCGGGCCGACGGGTGGGGGGGACCGGGATGCGGCGGCGGCCAGTGAGGTAGGCACCGGTGAGGCTGGCGGGGTGATCTAAGATGTCTTCCAGGGTCCCGGCGACCACCACCTCCCCCCCATGCTCCCCGGCCCCCGGCCCCAGGTCGATGACCCAGTCGGCGGCGCGGATCATCGTCTCGTCGTGCTCCACTACCAGAAGGGTGTTGCCCAGGTCCCGCATTCCCAGGAGAGTGCGGATCAGGCGGGCGTTATCCCGCCGGTGGAGTCCGATGGTCGGTTCGTCCAGCACGTAGAGCACGCCGGTGAGCCGGGAGCCGATCTGGGTGGCGAGCCGGATCCGCTGCGCCTCCCCCCCCGCCAGCGTGGCCGCGGTCCGGTCCAGGGTCAGGTAGTCCAGCCCCACGTTGACCATGAACTGGAGTCGGTCCCGCACCTCCTTGAGAATGCGCCGGGCGATGAGCCATTCCTTCTCGGTGAGAGGGGAGGAGTCGGGTTTCAGGTCCTCAGCCTCAGAGCCGGAAACCTGAAACCTGAAACCGGACAGCTCATCGACCCACTCCAACAGCCGGCTCACCGGCCACCGGCTGATCTCGTGGATGGACTTGCCGGCGACGGTGACGGCGAGGGCCTCCGGGCGCAACCGGGCGCCATTGCAGTCGGGGCAGGGCCGGCGGGTCATGAATTCCTCGATCTTGCCACGGATGTAGTCGGAGGAGGTATCGCGGTACCGACGTTGGAGGTTAGGGATCACCCCCTCGAAGCGGGTACGGTAGGTGCTGCGCCGTCCGTCCCGGCTGACGTAGTGGACGGAGATCTCCTCCTCGCCGCTGCCGTAGAGGAGGACGTGTTGTTGCGCGGGGGTCAGCTCCCGCCAGGGCCGGTCGATGGGGATGTGGTAGTGGCGGGTCGTCTCTTCCAGCAGTTGCCAGTAGTACCCATCATGATTGTGGGTGTTCCAGGCCTGGATCGCCCCTTCTGCCAGGGAGAGGTCCGGGTTGGGAACGATGAGGTCGGGGTCCAGTTCGGTTCGCATGCCCAGCCCTTGGCAAGTGGGGCAGGCTCCATGGGGGCTGTTGAAGGAGAAGGTGCGCGGCTCGATCTCCGGCAGGCTGCTCCCGCATATGGGGCAGGCCAAGTGTTCCGAGAAGAGGAGATCCCGGGGCGGGTCGGCGGAGATGTCGTTGATGATGAGGACGCCGTCCCCGAGCCGGAGGGCGGTCTCTATCGAGTCGGTGAGGCGGGTTGTGAAGGAGGAATCCGCCGTTTCCGGTATGACCAGCCGGTCCACCACCGCCTCGATGGTGTGCATCTTGTACCGGTCCAGCTCGATCTCCTCGTCCACATCCCGCACCCGTCCGTCCACCCGGACACGGACGAAGCCGGCCTTGCGGATATCCTCGAAGACCGCCTGGTGGTGGCCCTTGCGGTCCTTAACCAGGGGGGCCAGGACCTGGAAGCGGGTGGAGGGGGGAAGGGCGAGGACGGCGTCCACGATCTGCTGGGCGGATTGGCGGGTGACCTCCCGGCCGCAGCGGGGGCAGTGGGGCACGCCGATGCGGGCGTAGAGGAGGCGGAGGTAGTCATACACTTCGGTGACGGTGCCGACGGTGGAGCGGGGGTTGTGGGAGACCCCCCGCTGGTCGATGGAGATGGCGGGGGAGAGCCCCTCGATCTGGTCCACGTCCGGCTTCTCCATCTGGCCGAGGAACTGGCGGGCGTAGGCGGAGAGGGACTCGACATAACGGCGCTGGCCTTCGGCGAAGATGGTATCGAAGGCCAGGGAGGACTTGCCGGAGCCGGAGATGCCGGTGACGACCACCAGCCGGTTCCGGGGGATCTCCACGGTGATGTCCTTTAGGTTGTGCTCCCGCGCGCCGCGGACGACGATCTTATCATGGGCCATACGTAC
>DQUX01000022.1 GCA_015662065.1 Anaerolineales bacterium
CCGGCAACATCACCGAGTCGGACGTCAACTTGGCCATTGCCTCCAAAGCGATCATCATCGGCTTCCAGGTCACGGTGGACCCCGCCGCACGGCGGCTGGCGGAAAGCGAGGGAGTGGACATCCGCCTCTACGACGTCATCTACAAACTGATCGACGAGATGGAATTGGCCCTCAAGGGCCTCCTAGAGCCCACATACGTGGAGAAAGTCATCGGCAAGGCCGAGGTCCGCGCCACGTTCGACGTTCCCAAAGTCGGCCGCGTGGCCGGCTGCTACATCCTCGAGGGCGTCGCCCGCCGCAACGCCCGGGCTCGGATCCTCCGCGGAGAGAAGCAAATATACGACGGACACGTCGCATCCCTCAAGCGGTTCGCCAAGGACGTGCGGGAGGTGCGCACGGGCTTCGAGTGTGGCGTGGGACTGGAGAACTTCCACGACGTCGAGGTGGGTGACGTCATCGAGTTCTACGTGATGGAACGAGAGGAGTCCCCAGCGGCCTAGCAGAGCCGAGGAACGACCGAGAAAAGGAACGACCTATGGGAAAGAAATACCGCGGACGGGCGGCCGATCTGATCCAGACCCATCTGACCGACCTGTTGCAAACCCAGGTCAACGACCCACGGTTGTCGATGGTGACCATCACAGGAGTGGAGGTCACGCCGGACACACGTCGGGCCGACATTTACATCACAGCGCTGGGAGGACCCGAGGCGAAGGAAGAGGTGTTGGCCGGACTACAGAGCGCCGCCGGGTTCCTGCGCCGCGAACTCGGCCAGCGGATCCGCCTTCGCAATACACCGGAACTGGTCTTCCATTGGGACGAGTCGTTCGAACGAGGGGAACGGATTGACCACCTACTCGAGCAAATCAAAGATGATCTCGCCGGAGAGCCTGAGACAGAGTAAACGCCTGCTGAGCGAGGCCCGCCGCCCGCTTCTTGTGACCCACGTCGCACCGGACGGCGACGCGATCGGCAGTCTGCTGAGTATGGGATGGGTACTGCTCGCTCAGGGCAAGTCCCCTACCCTAGCCTGCCAGGACGCCTTCCCGCGTCGCTTCGCCTTCCTGCCCGGCTTCGAGAAAGTGGTTCAGGACCCCCCGCCTGGTCCCTACGACCTCCTGGTTACCTTCGACTGCTCCGACCTGGATCGGATCGGGCGGATCGGCCAATCCATCGGGCGGGGCCTTCCTCTCCTTAACATCGACCATCACGTCACCAACACCCGGTTTGGCACCGTGGATCTTGTGGCAGAGGACGCGGTCTCCACTACCCACATTCTCTACCACCTCATCCGGCACCTACCCCATCCCATCGACAAACGGATCGCCACCTGCCTGCTGACCGGCCTAGTCACCGATACACGAGGATTCCGCACCGCCAATGTCACCCCGGAGGTGTTTCACATCGCCGTCGAACTGATGGAGATCGGTGCCCCTCTCGCCACCATCACCCGGAACAGTCTGGATCGCCGGCCCCTCGCTGCGCTTCGGCTCTGGGGGGCAGGGTTAACCCGCCTCCAATCGGCCGACGGGGTGGTCTGGACGACCCTCCCCGTCTCCGTTCAGCAGACCATCGGCCATGACGGGTACGGCGACGCCGGGTTGGCCAACCTCCTCATCAGCGCTGAGGAGGCACGCGTGGCCGTCGTCTTCACCGAGCAACCGGACGGGGCAGTCGAGGTCGGCTTCCGTGCCATCCCCGGCTTCGACGTCTCCCACATCGCGCTCCAGCTGGGCGGAGGTGGACATGCCCTCGCCGCCGGTTGCCGAATCCCCGGCCCCCTGGAAGCGGCCCAGCGGCGGGTCCTCACCCTCCTGTGGCAGGACTTGGCCAGCCAGAAAGAGCGAACCCCACCCGATGATGGACGGCATCCTCAACCTGAATAAACCGCCGGGGATGACGTCGCACGACGTCGTAGACCGGGTGCGGGCGGTGGCGAGACAGCGCCGCGTCGGCCACGCCGGGACGCTGGATCCGTTGGCGACGGGGGTCCTCTTGGTCTGCCTGGGCCGTGCCACCCGCCTTGCCGAATACCTGATGGCCTCCCCCAAGACCTACCGGGCCCACATCCGCCTGGGCGTCACCACCGACACGTATGACGCCGAAGGACGGATCGTGGAAGAGCGGCCGGTGAGAGTCACGCGCCCCGAGGTGGAGGCCGCCCTGGAACGGTTTCGCGGCCGCATCCTCCAGATCCCGCCGATGTTCTCCGCCGTCAAGCGGAAAGGGCAACCCCTGTACCAACTGGCGCGGCAGGGGATCACGGTGGAACGGAAACCACGGCCGGTGGAGATCCACGAACTGCGGCTGACCGCGTGGGAACCACCCGACCTGACCCTGGAGGTCACCTGCTCGCCGGGGACCTACATCCGTTCCTTGGCCCACGATCTGGGACGGACGCTGGGATGCGGAGCCCTTCTGGCCGGCTTGGTTCGCCTGGCCAGCGGTGACTTTCGCCTGGAGGACGCCGTTCCCCTGGAGGAACTGACCCCCGAGCGGCTACCGGAGGTGCTGCTGCCGCCGGATGTCGCCCTCCGCCGCTACCCGGCATTCCATCTAGATGAGCGGGCTGCACGAGCAGTGCGCTCGGGCCGGGCCATCGCCGGCCCCCCTCCCAAGGGGAAGCCTTTAGCCCGCGCCTACGGCCCCGACGGCTCCTTCCTCGCCGTCCTGGAATACCGGCCCAACCGACAGGTCTGGCACCCTCGCAAAGTCTTCGCCTAGGCAGGTGACGATGCAGATCATCCGTCGTCTGGAAGACACCAACCTCTCCCGCCCCTCCCATCTCACCATCGGAGCGTTCGACGGAATCCACCGGGGCCACCAGCACCTGATCGGATCGATGGCCCGCGCCGCCCACGAGGCGGATCGGGAGGCGGTTGTGCTGACCTTCGACCCCCACCCCGGCGTTGTGCTGGGCCGCACACCGGTGGCCGCTCTATCCACCCTTGAGGAGCGCGCCGCCCAGATCGAAGCCCTGGGGGTCGATCTTCTGGTCGTCCTCCACTTCACCCCCGCGATGGCCGGAATACCCGCCGCCCGCTTCGTGGCGATGCTTCGCCACCACCTGAGGATGGTCGAACTGTGGGTCGGCCCCGATTTCGCGCTGGGGCATCGACGGGAGGGGGACGTTTTCTTTCTCCAACAACTAGGGGCACGGGAGGGATTCGTCGTTCGCGTCGTGGAGCCACTCCGTCTGCGAGGCGAGGTGGTCAGCAGTACCCGCATCCGGGCTGCCCTCACCGCTGGTGACATCGAGGAAGCCAACGGCTGCCTTGGACGGCCCTACCACCTATCCGGTACCGTGGTCCACGGGCGCGGGCTGGGCCGCCAACTGGGATTCCCCACCGCCAATCTGGAGCCGCCTCCCGGCCGTCTGATCCCGGCCAACGGGGTCTACGCCGCGCTGGCGCAGACGGAACGGAACGGGACATGGCCTGCCGTGGTCAATATCGGGGTGCGC
>DQUX01000132.1 GCA_015662065.1 Anaerolineales bacterium
TCCCCCCCATTAGGGGGGAGGTAGGGACGGGGGCCTCCAGCACCGCCTCTTCAGGGCGGTGCCATAGGCGTCGGGCCGCCGTGAACAGGCGACGCTGCCCCCCCTCAGTCCCCCCCATTAGGGGGGAGGTAGGGACGGGGGCCTCCAGCACCGCCTCTTCAGGGCGGTGCCATAGGCGTCGGGCCGCCGTGAACAGACGGCGCTGGGAACGCTAAACCCCCAAGAAACGGCCTCCAGCACCGCCTCTTCAGGGCGGTGCCAGGGGCGGAATAAGCGGCACTTCAAAGGACAGTTGGTATTAGTTACCGCCGTTCTCCC
The DNA here is from genome assembly GCA_015662065.1 of Anaerolineales bacterium. GTDB lineage: Bacteria > Chloroflexota > Anaerolineae > B4-G1 > DUEL01 > SZUA-1492. The sequence goes on from DQUX01000132.1 coordinate 319, forward strand.
CGGCGGTACAGTTCCTCTGCTGCCTGTTCGGCCTCGTTCAACCGCTCTCGCAGCGCCCCCCGCGCCTCGTCTAGATCTGCATTTGCCCCCACGGCCATCGGCTCCCCCAAGACGACGGAGATGCGGCTGAACGGGAAGGGGACAGTGTACCGGTCCCACCGAGGGATTCGGAGGCCGGTGGCGGTGAAAGCCCCGGCGGGAACGATGAGCGCGTCGGCCTTGCGGGCGATATAGACCACCCCCGCCTTGGGCTCGTGGGAGGGGCCATAGGGCCCATCGGGGTTGAGGTAGAGGCTCTTGCCCTGTTGCATCTGGCGGATCAGCGCCAGCAGGCGGCGGGCAGCCACCATCGAGTCGGCCTTCATAGAGATGGGGAAAGGCGTCGCGCCCAGCCGCCGGGCCCAGATGCTGAGAACTGTCCCCCTGGGATCGTCGGGCACGACCAGCACGTACTGGCTGGGGTCCTCCTGGACGGCGAGATAGCCTGTGAGCATCATCGTCATCCCGTGCCAGGCGGCAACGATGAGAGGGCGTCCGGCGGCGTGGACCCGATCCACGTGCTCCTGCCCCTCTATCCGGTAGTGGGCGCTGCGACAGACCAGCCCGGCGTAAGTGGAGAGCCCCCAACCCTGGAGGCGGTGCGCCAGCCCGGTTATCATATACCTCCCCTCACCGGAGCACGCCGTAGGCTGCCCGGACCACGCCGAAGGAGACGTAACTGCCGGTCAGGCCGAACCAGACCAGTTGGGGGGAGAGCCAGATGGAGAGCGCCACGGCGGCGCCGAGCCCGGCCAGGCTCAGCCAGCGCTGGCGGAGGATGGAGGCCAGTGCGGGGTAGCGGATGCGGCTGACCATCAGCAGGGTCAGGGCTACCAGCAGCACCGGGAAGACCGCGGCGGGGATCAACCGATGGTCATAGGTACGGTTGGAAAGCACGCTGAGAGCCAGGGTCGCTCCTGAGGTGGAGATGGTGAGCCCTAGGCTCTCGCTGTGGGAATGCTTGGTCGGGAGAAGATTGAAGCGGGCCAGCCGGAACACCCCGCCGATCATGTAGGCTGCGCATGCACCCCACACAACCACCGGGCTGAGGGCCAGCCCGCGTAGGTATTGGTAGACCAGCGCGCTGGGCGCCACTCCAAAGGTGACGATGTCTACCAGGGAGTCCAACTGGAGCCCGAAGGCACTGGTGACCCCCAGCCATCGTGCCGCGGCCCCATCCAGCGCGTCTAGCAGGTAGCCCGCCAGGATACAGACGCCGGCCGCCGACAACTCCTCGTGCATCGCCAGGACCACCGCCGAGAAGGCGCATACCAGGCTGGCGAAGGTAATCACATTGGGCAACGACCTGCGCAGTGAGATGTTCATTCACCTCTCTCTCCCTTCCATCGCGCGATCGCCGTCACCCCCGCGCAGGCCCGGTCTCCCACCTGGACGATCGGTTCCGCTCCCGGCGGCAGGTACAGATCCACCCGCGATCCAAACTTGATGACACCCAACCGCTCCCCGGCTTGCAGACTCTGACCGGGTTGCACCCAGCAGACGACCCGGCGGGCCAGGATGCCGGCGACCTGCCGGACCAGTATTTTCCCATACTGACTCTCCAGGCCAATCAGATTGTGCTCATTGGCCTCCGATGCCTCGGGCCGGAAGGCCTGGAGGAACCGGCCGGGGACGTGCTCCACCAATGCCACTTGCCCCTCCACCGGCGTCCGGTTGACGTGGACATCGAGGAGGGACATGAAGATGCTGATCTTCAGCGCTTCCTCTCTCAGAAAGCGGGGCTCATACACCCGTTGCATCTCCACTACCCGCCCGTCGGCCGGGGCCAGGAACAGCCCCTCGCCGACCGGCGGGGTACGCTCCGGATCGCGGAAGAAGTATAGGAGGAGAGCGAAGAGGGCGGCCAGCAACCCGGCCAGGGTGAAAGTGATATAGCCGGGCCAGATGACTGCCAATAGGAGAGCAAAGGGGACCAGCGTACTCGCAACGGTCAGTTCTTTCTCAGCACCCCGCGCCAGTCGGAGGGGAGTGGGTGGGAAACCATGCATAAATCAATTATACCTCAACCGGTGGGGTTGGCAAGGCGCGACCAGCGGATTCTAGATTCCAGAATTGACGCCTGGCAGAGGCAATTGGGGGCTTGATTACAGCTCCGGAGCCGACGAGGGTCGAAACCGTGCTCCGTACACCCGGCCGTCGGCCCAGACCAGGAAGCGGCGCGAGGCGGGGACGTGGGTCGCCAGTTGGGCCACCAGCCGGTGGAAGAGGGTGGGGGGCTTCGACCAGGGGCAGACGACCTGGCAGATGGTGCAGGCCGAACCCAGATGCCCCCAGTAGAGCAGGCACTTCACCGGGTCGATCTGCCACTTCCGCACCCCGCGCACCACGGTCTTATCCCCCTTCGGGATCGCCCCCGAGGGGCAGTTGGTGGCGCACTTCAGGCATTTCTCGCAGAAACCCTGCACCCCCAGGTCCACCGGCGGGTCCAACGCCAGCGGCAGGTCGGTGGTCACGCAGGCCAGCCGGAGGTTGGCCCCCAGCCGAGGGTGGATCAGGTAGCCGCAGCGGCCCAGCTCCCCCAGCCCTGCGTCCACCGCCACCGGCACCACCAACACGCCGTAGTTGCGCAGATGGTGGGCGCGGGCGGGCCAGCCCAGCGCACGGATGTAGCTGGCCACCTGCACCGCCACCAGCGCGCTCAGCCCGTACACCCGCCCCACCTCGAAGTCGGAGTAGGGGGTGCCGCCGGTGCATAAGAGGTCCCGATCCTGGCGGAAGGCCATTGCGATTCCGTATCGATGGGGGACTTCGATGGGATCACTCCACTTTAGGCCCCGATACCCCTGGGGGATGCCGGAGAAGTAGGGTGGGTTAGGCCGGTAGTCGTCGAAGAAGGGCGGGGTGCCGCGGTGGGAGTAGACCCAGGCGGGGTTCAAGGGGCCGATACGGACGTCGTCGGCCCCCAGGCGGCGGGCCAGCGCCTTAATCCGGGCGGCCATCCGGGCGGGATCGGCCTCCACCTGCTCGGGGGCCACCTCACCGTCCACGACGTCCGGCAGGGCGAGCCCGGCGATGGGGCCGAACGCGGCCTGGTAGAGGGCCGCGTCTACCTGGGCGCCCGCCTCCCCCGGCCGATCGACCGCTTCGATAAACGCCGCCAGCCTCCGGTCGATCTCCGCCAGTTCAGGATGCAGCCTGTGGTAGGCCCGCTCCTCGGGGCTGCCTGGAACCAACCGCTCCCGGGCAAAGACCGTGTCCCGCTCATCGAAACGGACCGGCTCCCCAACGGTCTCGCAGGTGGATTTCGGTCGTTGGGTCATCCTGTTCGTCTTCGTCTCAGATGCGACGTACCTGCTGGGCGAAGAGCTCCAGCACCTTGGCGGCGGCGGCGCTGGCGTGGGCCACCGTCTCGGGGATGTCCATCGGCCCCATGCCGGTCCCCGCCAGGAAGATGCCCGACCGGTTTGTCTCCACCGGGTGCAGGTCTTCATTGGCGGGGGTGAGCCAGCCAACTTCGTCGATCTCCACTCCCAGCATCTCCGCCAGCCGCCGGGTCTCGGGGCGGGGGATCAGCGCCGGGGCCACCACCACCAGGTCGGCGGCGATACGGACCTGCTCGCCGCTGAGGGTGTCGGCTCCCATCACCACCACCCGGTCGTCCTGCCGGTAGATCTTGCTCACCTTCCCCCGCAGGTAGACCACTCCCTCTTCTTCCATCGCTCGCTGGATGAACTCGTCGTATCGCTTGCCGGGGGAGCGGATGTCGATATAGAAGATGTACGACTGGCCGTCGTGGACGCGGTGGCGGTAGAGGATGGCCTGCTTGGCGCTGTACATGCAGCAGACCTTGGAGCAGTGGGGCATGTACCGGCCCGGGGCGCGGGAGCCGGCGCATTGGACGAAGACGATCTCCCTGGGCTCCCGCCTGTCGGAGGGGCGAAGTACCTTGCCGGCGGTGGGGCCGGAGGCGGAGAGGAGCCGCTCGAAGGCTAGGGCGTCGATCACGTCCGGCACCGCGCCGCTGCCGTACTCCGGCATGTTCTCCAGTCCGTAGAGATTGTAGCCGGTCGCCAGGATGACCGCCCCCACCTCGGTCTCGACGAACGAGTCCTCTTGCTTGAAGTCGATGGCCCCCACAGGGCAGAATTTCTCGCAGGCGCGGCACTTGCCCCGCCGGAAGAAGATGCAGGCCTCCCGGTCGATGACCGGCTTGTTGGGGACCGCCTGGGGGGAGAGGGTGTAGATGGCCTTGCGGGGGCCGATCCCCCGCTGGAACTCGGCGGGAACTTTCTTGGGGCACTTTTCCTGGCATAGACCGCAGCCGGTACACTTATCCCAATCGACGTAGGCGGCGTGGCGGCGGATGCGGACCTGGAAGTGGCCCGGCTCGCCGGTGATGGACTCCACCTCGGAGTAGGTGAGGAGCCGGATGTTGTCGTGGTGGCCCACCTCGACGGTGCGGGGGGTAAGGATGCACTGGGAGCAGTCCAAGGTTGGGAAGGTCTCTGAAAGCTGGGCCATCCGCCCGCCGATGGAGGGGAGCCGCTCGACCAGGACCGTCTCGTAGCCGGCGTTGGCGATGTCCAGAGCGGCCTGCATGCCGGCGATGCCGGCGCCGATGATCAATGCGCGGGGAACAGGGGTTGGGTTCATAACAATCCTTGGAACACGGATGGGCTGGATTTACGGATTTTATTTTGTGGGAACAGGGATGGGCTGGATTTACGGATTTTATTTTGTGGGAACA
>DQUX01000281.1 GCA_015662065.1 Anaerolineales bacterium
CCCCCGCCGCTGCCGGGCCACGACGACGTGCCAGGTCCACGTGTCCATCAGGTGGCGGACGGTGTAGGTGGGGCTGCCGGGGCCAGCGAAGATGTAGTTGGCGGCCATAAGGGGGGCGGTCAACTCCGGGTCGTCGGTGTTGTGGGGGCCGTCCCTTCGGCGGGCCGGCACCACCGTCACCTGGGGGTGGAAGTTCTGCAGCCGCTCCTCGACGAACCGGGCCACTCGTCCCGCCACCCAGGCGGAGTTAGGCTGAAAGCCGGCCGGGGTCTCCAGTACGGCCACCCGGATCGGTCGCTCTAGTTGACGGAACAGCCTATCGTGCACCCGGCGGCCGGCGGGAGCTGTCTCCCCGGAGCCGAAAAGGGCGATCAAGCCAGGTCGGATGTCCATCTCTTTCAACGCGTTGTCCCGTCTTCGGTCAAACGCCCCGCCCCGCTCCTCCGCCCCAGCATATTCAGCTTGTAGCGCCGCACGACCCCCGGCGGGATCCGCTCCCCATCGGGGGCCACGAAGGCCAGCGCGTCGGTGGGGCACTGGACGATGCAACCGCCGCACTGCTCGCAGCGGTCGGCGTGGGGCTGAGAGGCCACCTCCACAACGGTGAACACCCCCCTCGGGCAGACCTGGACACAGCGGCCACAACCGATACATTGCTCGGCGTCCAGCGTCACCCGGTAGCGTCGCTCGGCGTGGAACCAGCTCTTGTACAGGGGCGTGGTCCCGGCCAGGTCGAGGGCTATCAGGAGCACCGCCCCCACCCCCAGCCCGGTCCAGCGCAGGAGAAAGGGGAGGGTCAGTCGGCCTGCGAGGGCTCCCGCCAATGCGACCCCTCCCGCTCCGCCCGCTCCGCCATCAGCCGCCGCAACGCCTCGATGTCGTGGGGGATCCGGTAGGCTACACTGCCGAAGAGGGCGGCGCACACCAGCCAGGTGCTGATGCAGATGACGAGGATCGCCACGTGGAGGGAGGAGCGGACCGCGATCAGGCCGGCCAGGAAGGGGGCCGCCGCCGAGCCGATGTTCTCGGCGAAGTAGGTCAGCGAGTGAGCCGTGCTGCGGGCCTCCGGCTCGATGATGTCGTGGATGGTGGCCGGTACGTTGGGGGCGGCGATGGACATGGTGATGCCGGTAGCGGAGAGGAACACCATGAATAGCCCGGTCTGCTCCAGGGGCACGTTGAGGGTGAGGTAGAGGAGAACGGCGCCGGATAGAACCCCCGTCCCGGCGACGAGGACCCGCCCCCGCCGCGTGTGCCGGAAGGCCAGGTCTCCCATATAGCCGCCGAGGAAGTAGCCGGCCGAGAGGAAGAGAATCGCCAGCAGCATCGTCACCATCACCTGGTCCGACGTGTAGCCCCGCTCCACTTCCAGGTAACGGAAGAACCAGAAGGTGATGACGTTCCACGGAAAGACGCCGAAGAAACCCTGGGCCATCAGGAGCAGGAGGCTGGAGTTGCGCAGGAGGGCCCGCGCCTTCGTCAGGTCGATGCGGTACGCGCCGATCTCTGCCAGGCCCTCCATCTCCGGCTCAGCGCGACCCCGGGGCAGCTCGCGAATCCCGAAAAAGATGAGGACGGCGACGAGAATGCCGACGCCGCCGGTGATGAAGAACACGTTCCGCCATCCCAGAGATGCCCCCAGGGTCAGCGCCAGTATCGTGCCCAGCATGTACCCCAGCGGCTGGGCCACCTGCAGCAGGCCGTAGACCTTGCCCCGCATCCGGGGGCCGAAGTAGTCAGAGAGGAGGCTGAAGATACCCGGATAGGAGGAGTCGTCGATGCCGGTGGTGGCCCGAGTCGCTAAGAAGGTAGGGTAGTTGGGGGCCAGGGCGTTCAGCCAGGTGGTGGAGCCCCAGATGAAGGAGGCCAACGCCACCAGTTTGGCCCGGGCGTACCGGTCGTAGAAGTACCCCCAGACCAGGTAGAGCACCGCCGCGACACCAATGGCGAGGCTGGAGACCGCCCCCATCTGGGCCTCGTTAATGCCAAATTCCTCCATGATAGGGGTCGTCAGCGGGCCGATGAGGAGCTTGTCGGCTTGGTGGAGGAGCATGAACAGGAAGAAGACGCCTACGACGAACCAGCGGTAGGAAGAGCGAAGTTGCATAGTACCACCATCCATAGATGCGAGTTGTGAATTACAGGCCCTGCTCCTGCTACTCCAGCCCCACCAGTCGGGCCCAGGGGCCGTGGATGCCGTCGTCGGTGACGCCATAGTAGACGCGGAGCTTACCGTCCTCCCGTTGCGCCAGGTCGTAGCGGGCCTGCCCTCCCCGCTCCCGCTTGCGGACCACCGCGATGTCCCCATCCCACTGGAGCCGGCCGGGGTTCACCGGATGGTCCTCCTTCTGCGTGATGGCGTAGTGCCACAGCTTCCGGGCAGACTTGCGGGTGACGTTCTTGACCACATTGCCGTTGCGCAGGTCGCGCATCGTGTGGTAGAGGACCCCCTGCCTCTCCTCGGTGGCGACGATCTCCACACCAGTGCGGGGGGGCTCGATGCGGCCGCTCTCCGGTTCCTCCACCCGTGGGGACGGTATCAGCGCCCGCCGGACCAGGTTGACGATCTCGTCTCGCACCGCCAGCCCGGTCTCCGACTCGCTGCGGATGTAGATTTTGTTGTCGTCGATGGCGTAGGGGGGATCCTCCCCTCGGGGCACCACCACGCGCACGATTTTCTTTCCTTGGGTCTCCTGCACATCGGCGGTGACCTCCAGGGGGGGGGTGATGCGCCGGGCGATCTCCTCCTGGATCGCCTCCACCGTCTGCCGGGGGTTGCTGACCCCCACCGGCGGCTCCTTGGGGTCTCCGCTGACGCCGATGTAGAGGGTGCCGCCGTTAGTGTTGGCAAAGGCACAGATGTCGGACAGGATGGCGTAGAGGTGTCCTCCCCGACGGCTGAACCGCTCGTGGAAGTCCTGTACGATTGAAGGCCCCTCCTCCCGCGCTGCCTGCACGTGATCGAAGGGGGCCTTCTCGGTGGGGCGGTACGGTCGGGTGCGGGCGAAGTCGTCTCCCAGGAAGACCTCCCGCAGCGGCCCGAAGCCGACCTCCGGCAGCAGAACCTCCGTCACCCGGTCCCCCACCCCCAGGTGGTGCGGGTCGTTCGGGTCGCGGGCCAGCCGGTGGGCGTCGGAGCCCTGGATGCAGCGCATCCGTCGGGGGTACTCCGGCTTGGAGCCGTCGAAGAAGCGGGCTGTGGTGCGCCGCCCCTTCTTTTCCAAGTCGGTCACCTCCAGCGCGTGCAGGTGGGGGTCCTGCGTGTAAGCGATGCGGGTCTGCCCGCCGAAATCGAACCCTCGCATTGCCACGCCGTTGGCCGAGTTGGCGTGGGCGGCGATGACAATTCCCCCCGCCTCGGCGATGGCCCGATAGGCCGTCAGCACATCGGTGGTCGCCCCCACCTCGGCGCTTCCCTCATCTAACTTCTCCAGCGGGATGTTCAAGCGGCGCAACAGGAACTCCAGTTCCCGCACGTCGGTCTCCGGGCCGAAGATCCCCAGAATATGGAAACCGAACGTGGCGGTGAATTCGAGGCCGGGAAGGACCAATACCCGTTCCCGCAGCCGCCGATACTCCCGCAGCCGTTCCTTCTCCTCCTTCCGCAGTCGTCCGAGTTGCTCCAGCAACTCTAGCTGGTGGATCTCTTCCATCATCGCCCGATAGCCCGCCACCGTGTTGTGGTCGGTGAAGGCGATGATATCCAACCCCTTGCTCTCCGCCTGACGCAGGATGTCCAGGTAGGAGACGCCGGATTCCTGATAATCAGAAGAGGCGGGGGTGTGCAGGTGCAGATCCACCCGCCTCCACTGGGGTCTTTTGCGTTCTTTCTTCTTTCTTGTCATTCTACTCTCAAACCATTTCTGCCGCTGGGCTACTGCTTCAGCAAGCCTCCAACCATCCGCACCACTTCATCGGGGAGAAAGGGCTTGAGAATGAACAGATCGGCCCCGGCCTCCAGACATTCCCGCCGGCGGTCCATTCCCGAGGTCATCACCACGGGAATGTCGTTCAGCCCCTCCTCCTGGCGCATTTTGTGAACCAATTCAATCGTCTCTTTGTTCTGCAGCCGCACGTCCAGCAGCACGACGTCCGGCAGAACCCGGTGGAGGGCTGAGAAAACCTCCTCGTAACGAGGAACCACGACAACCTGATGGCCTTCCAACTCGAAGAGGGTCTTCAGCAGCCTCCCCATCTCCCGGTCGTCGTCGACCACCAAGATCGTACTCACGGGCCCTCCTTCTCCGCATCACTTGACCCACCGGAAACGTCCCCCCGCCCCCCCTTCCGGCGGTCTGGCTCTAAGGCCGCCTCGAATACCTCGTCTACCCGCTCCACCAGCACGAACCGAAGTGCCTTGCGCACCTCCGGCGGCACGTCCTCCAGGTCTCTCTCGTTCCGCCTGGGAAGGATGACCTTTTTGAGACCCGCCCGGTGGGCGGCCAACACCTTCTCCTTGATCCCGCCCACCGGCAGGACCTGCCCACGCAGGGTGATCTCGCCGGTCATCCCTACGTCTGGGTGGACCTTGCGGCCGGTGAGCAAAGAGACCAGCGCGGTCGCGATGGTGACGCCCGCCGAAGGTCCGTCCTTGGGGATGGCGCCGGCGGGGACGTGGAGGTGAATATCCACGTTCTCGAAGAAGTCCTCTGGGATCTCCAGGTCCTTCGCCTTGGCCCGGACGTAGCTCAGGGCTGCCTGGGCGGACTCTTTCATCACTTCCCCGAGCTGGCCCGTGATCTGGAACCCCTTCTGGCCCGGCATCCGGGTGGCCTCAAAGAACATCACGTCGCCGCCAGTGGGGGTCCAGCCCAGGCCGGTGGCCACGCCGGAGATCTCGGTGCGCAGGGCGGTCTCCGGGAAGAAGCGAGGGCGGCCCAGGTATTTGGGGATGTCCCGCGCCGTCACCCGCACTGGTCCCTTTCCATCTCCCTCCGCGATTCTGGTGGCGACCTTGCGGCAGACACGGCCGATCTCCCGCTCCAGGTTGCGGACCCCGGCCTCGCGGGTGTACTCACGGACGATGCGCCGGAGCGCGCCGTCGGTGAAGCTGATCTCGTCCGACCGCAGCCCGTTCTCCCGCAGTTGACGGGGGATCAGATAGCCCTGGGCGATGCGGACCTTCTCCATCTCGGTGTAACCGGAGAGTTGCAGGATCTCCATCCGGTCCCGCAGCGGGGCAGGGATGGGGTCCAGGAGGTTGGCCGTGGTGATGAACATGACCTGGGAGAGGTCGAAAGGGACATCCAGGTAGTGATCGCGGAACTCCCGGTTCTGCTCGGGGTCGAGGACTTCCAACAGGGCGGCCGCCGGGTCTCCTCGGAAGTCCATCCCGATCTTATCCACCTCGTCCAGCATGAAGACCGGGTTCTTGGTGCCGGCCCGGCGCAGGGCCTGGATGACGCGGCCGGGCAGCGCGCCGATGTAGGTGCGCCGGTGGCCGCGGATCTCCGCCTCATCTCGCATACCACCCAGAGATTGGCGGATGAACTTCCGGCCCAGCGCCCGGGCGATGGACTGCCCCAAGCTGGTCTTCCCGGTCCCTGGAGGGCCGACGAAGCAGAGGATGACCCCCTCCCGCTCGCGACGGATGGTGTCGGTCACCTTCTCTGCCTCCCGTTCCTCTTTCCGCTCCTCTTTCAACTTGCGCACCGCCAGGTACTCCAGGATGCGCTCCTTGATCTCGTCCAGATCGTAGTGGTCCTCGTCTAGCACCTTCCGGGCGTGGGCGATGTCCAGGTTGTCCTCCGTCTGCACGTTCCACGGCAGATTGACCAGCCAGTCCAGGTAGGTGCGGATGACGCTGTACTCGGCGGCGGCGGTGGGGAGCTTGCTGAGGCGATCCAGCTCCCGCCGGGCCTCCTTCTCCGCCTCCTCCGGCATCCCCGCCTCTTCGATCTTGCGGCGGAACTCCTCAACCTCCATCTGCTGCTCGCTGGCCTCCCCCAGCTCTCGCTGGATGGCCTTCAACTGCTCTCGGAGGAAGTACTCCCGCTGCGCTTTCTCCACCTCCGACTGGGCTTCCGACTGAATCTTACGGCCCAGTTCCACCACCTCCAGCTCTTTGGTGAGCAGGGCCAGCAGGAGGTGCAGCTTCTCGCGGGTGCTGTCCAGCTCCAGGAGTTGCTGCGCGTTTTCCAGGCTGAGGCGCACGTGCGTGGCGATGGCATAGACCAATTGGAGAGGGCTCTCGACGTTCAGGGCCATCAACATCAGTTCCTCGGGAACGGCCGGCGCCAGTTCCGCGAGGCGGCGGAAGGTATCCACCACAGATCGCTGTAGGGCCTCCACCTCCAGTGATTCCTCAATCGCCTCCGGGATCTCCCGCACCCGCGCCTTCAGATACGGCTCCGTGGCGATGAACTCCTCGATCTCGATGCGCCGCATCCCCTGCATCGCCAGGGCGATCGTCTCGTCCGGCGCTTTGAGGAGCCGATGCACAATGGCGACCGTGCCCACCCGGTAGACATCGTCTGGGCCGGGTTCGGTCAGCTCTGGGTTCTTGCTGGCCACCAGCCCGATGGGCCGCTTGCCGACTACCGCGTCGTCCACCAGCCGGATGGAACGGGGCTGGCCCACGCGGATGGGGACCGCAGTCATCGGATAGACCACAAGACCCCGCAGGGGCAGGATCGCCAACTCTTGGGGGATCTCCATCCCGCCCTGTCCCTCCTCCTCTTCCGAATCCGTTTTATCCCGACCCAACTGGGTGATATCGGGAATGCTGAACTGCTTGAAAAGGTTATCCAACGGCTCCATCTTTCCCATAAGGTATCCTCACCCGCAATCCCCGGCGGGCCCCACCACCTGCACCCGGCGCGCGGGTGGTCGGGGGATCAACAGCCGCAGGAACCCCCCCTCGTAGGTCGCCTCCACCCGCTCCGGGTCCACCGCCCAGGGCAGGTAGACCTCGGCGCGAAACTCCCCGTAGCGGATTTCCATCTGATAGTAGGCCCGCTTGGGCTCGGGGTCCCGCCTCACTCCCTCGATGACCAACAACCGCTCGCCCAGCGTGATGGAGAACTCCTCCTCCCGCATGCCGGCGATCTCCATCTGTACCACCAGCCCATCCTCGTTCTCGTAGACATCGGTGGGCGGCTCCCAGGCGCGCGTCTGCCGAAATACGGCCCACCCTTCCTGCAACAATCTCTGTACCTCCGGGCCGCCCCGCCTCCACTCCGCCCGACCGACGATCCGCTTGACGACCATCTCGTTTCCTCTCCTTTGCTTGCTCCTTAACTACTATTTTACCACACTTAAGCAGGGGATTCAAACTGGTGATTACCCACATCTTGGTCAAGCCCCAGATAGTGGGGCTTGACATATGGTCAAAAGCGTGATATAATTTGGAACGTTGTTCCGCATTGCGGAACCTAGCGCCGGTGGCCCGGTCGTGCGAGGGGGGGGCTTTGATGAACGAGCGGAGGTCGGCATCTGTCCCCAGGTCGGTGGAGCGGGCTATCGCTATCCTGAAGGCGTTTGGTGAAACGACGGCGGACTTGGGGGTGACCGACCTGAGCCAGCGGCTGGATCTCCCTAAGAGCACCATCCACCGTCTTCTGACCGCCCTGGAGCGCGGGGGGTTGGTCGAGCAAAACCCGGCGACGGAGAAGTACCGGCTCGGCATCGAGCTGGTGCGGCTGGCGGGATTGGTTCTGACACGGATAGACCTGCAGCAGGTGGCCGGCCCCCACCTATATGCCTTGGCCCAAGCCTGCGAAGAGACGGTAAACCTCTCCATTCTGACCGGCGATGATAAGGTGATCAACATCGCTCGTTTTCCCAGCCCCCACATGGTCCGCAACGTTGGATGGATTGGCCGCGAGATGTTCCCCCACAGCGTGTCCAGTGGAAAGGTGCTGTTGGCATACCTGCCGAAGGAGCGGGTGGAGTGCGTTCTGGCGGCAGGGCTGCCCCGCTTCACCAATAGGACGATCACCGACCCGGTCCGCCTCCGGGGGGAGTTGGCGCGGGTCCGCCAGCAGGGATACGCGGTGGCGCAGGAGGAACTGGAGGAGGGGTTGAGCGCGGTGGCGGCCCCCATCGTGAATCATGAGGGGCACGTGGTCGCTGCCATCAGCATCTCGGGTCCTTCCTTTCGCTTGACGGAGGAGCGGCTCATCCAGTTGGTGGAGATGGCACGGCGGGCCGGTAAAGCCGTCTCGAGGCAACTGGGATGGGCAGGTTAGGCAGGGCTGCCCTTCAATAGGCTTTGCCGGCGAGGCGAAGCCTCAGGAGGGGGCAGATCGTTTACCTGGCGAGGAAGAAAAGGAGGTGACCTATAGAAGATCAGTAACCC
>DQUX01000356.1 GCA_015662065.1 Anaerolineales bacterium
TATCCCGCATTTCGTACAGGAGTATTATATGAGCGCAGAGACCATCTTCTGGATCGTCCATCTACCGTTGATGCTTCTCTTCTTGGTGGGGATGGGGGGCGTTGTTGGCGTCTGGCTGCAGGGGCGCGTGGAGGGGCAGCCGGAGGGCTCGGCGGGCCGCAAGGCGCGGGCGCTGGCGGGGGCGGCGCTGTCGGCGATCTTCAGCCGACGGTTCCCCTTGCTGGTGAAAGCTTTCGTCACGGAGGCCTGGTTTAACCGCCGGCTGTGGCGGGCCAGCCGCTGGCGCTGGCTGAACCACTTCCTCCTTCTGAGTGGCTTCATGCTGCTGATGACCCTCTCCGGCGTCGCCGCCCTGTCCGAGAAGGTCCTTTACCATGTCTTCCACCTGGGACACGTGCCCTGGATCTCGATGTGGTACACCGCCGACCACCCGGTCACAGGGCTTCTCAACGAGATCGGCGGCACGCTGATGACGGTGGGCTTTCTCTTCTTCGTCGTGCGCCGCTATCTCTTTCGACCCAACCAGCTCCGCACCGGACCGATGGACCACTGGATGGTCGTCGCGCTGGGGTTGATCCTCTTCTCCGGTTGGGCTGCGGAGGTGATCCGTCTCAACTCCTCCGACATCGGGCCCGCGCCCCATATCGCTTTCATCGGCTACCCCCTCTCTCGACTGGTCGCCGGCCTCCCGCTGGACTGGGACCGGTGGGCCGCCATTCTGTACGTGGGCCACGGGGTGTTCACCTCGCTGGTCATCGTCACCATCCCCTTCTCCAAGTTCATGCACGTCATCGCGGGGGGGCTGCTGGCGGTGGCGGACCAATACCAGGCCGAGATCGCCCACGTCGGCGGGGAGAAAGGAGCCGTCCATGTCCACGCATGATCCCCGCTTCTTCACTTTCCGGCAACTGATGGAGCTGGACGCCTGCACCCGTTGCGGCGAGTGCGTCGCCTGGTGCCCCACCTTCGCCGAGAAACCGGAGCTGGACGCCATCACACCCTTGCGCAAGATCGAGGCGGTGCGGCGGTTTGTGTACCAGCAGAACGGCCTGTGGGCGAGGCTCTTCCGGTCCCGTCCGCCGGACCGAGCCGCGCTGCAGGACCATTCCGCCGGCACCTACGACTGCACTCTCTGCGGCCGCTGCGGCACCGTCTGCCCGGTCCACATCGACACCCGCCACCTCTGGATCGCTATGCGGGAGACGATGGTGCGCCAGGGGGTCTACCCCGGGTCGCTGGACCACCTGCGGGAGATGGTGACCACCCACTACAACATCTCCGGCGACCCCAACGAGAACCGGCTGATCTGGGCCGAGAACCTGCCGGAGGTCCCCGAAGGGGTGGGGGGCAAGGAGCGGGCGGAGGTGGTCTACTTCGTTGGATGCGTGGCCTCCTTCTATCCCCGGTCCTACTCGGTGCCCCAGAGCCTGGTCGAGGTGATGGAACGGGCCGGGACGGATTATATGACCCTGGGCGGGGAGGAGTGGTGCTGCGGCTTCCCGCTGATCATCGCCGGGATGGGGGAGGCGGCGGTCGAATCGGTGTACCACAACGTGGAGGCGGTGCGCCGGACCGGCGCGACCCGGCTGGTGGCGACCTGCCCCTCCTGTTACCACACCTGGAAGCACGACTACCCCCGCATCATCGGCGAGCCCCTGGGCTTCGAGGTGCTTCACGCCACCGAGTTGCTGGAAGGGATCGTCGGCGACCTCCCCCTGAAGCCGCTGGAGCAGACGGTCACCTACCACGACCCCTGCGACCTGGGGCGGACCAGCGGGATCTACGACGCGCCCCGCAACGTGGTCCGGGCCATCCCCGGCGTGACGCTGGTGGAGATGGAGCACCATCACGAGTACGCCCTCTGCTGCGGCGGTGGCGGCGACGTGGAGATGGCGGACAAGACGTTGACGGAGGCGGTCGCCCAACGGCGCATCGTCCAGGCACGAGAGACAGGGGCGAAGGTGCTCCTCTCCGCCTGTCAGCAGTGCGAGCGCACGCTCATGGGGGCGGCCCGGCGGGAGAAGGTGCGGGTGCGGGTGATGGACGTGGTGGAGCTGGTGGCGCGGCAGATGGCTGCAGAGAGTGCAGACTGACGACGAATCATGGACCACAGACCACTGTCTGTCGTCAGTGGTCTATCGTCAGTGGTCCGCCATCTATCCCAACATGGAGGTTTTCCATATGAAACTCTACCACCTTGAAACTGTCTCCTGGCAGGATTCCCAACTCCTCTACCACGCCCTGCCCCGCATCGGGCGGGAGGGGCTGAACCTTCTCTCCCCTGCGTCCCCCTATCTGTGCATTGGCTACTTCCAGGATGTAGAGCAGGATGTGGACCTGGACTATTGCCGGGAGCACTCCATCCCGGTCTTCCGGCGGGAGGTGGGCGGCGGGGGGGTCTATCTGGATGGGGAGCAACTGTTCTACCAGTTGGTGATCCACAAGGACAACCCCCTCGTCCCCAGGGGCCGCGAGGCGTTCTACCGGAGGTTTCTCCAGGCGCCCATCGAGGCCTACCGGGCGCTGGGGATCCCCGCCGAGTACAAGCCGGTCAACGACATTATCGCCAACGGCCGCAAGATCTCCGGCAACGGCGTGGCGGAGATCGGCGACTACGTGGTCTTTGTCGGTAACCTGATTGTGGACTTCGACTACGAGACGATGGTGCGCGTGCTCCGCGTACCCGACGAGAAGTTCCGCGACAAGGTGTACAAGACCCTGCGGGAGAACCTCTCCACCATTCGGCGGGAGCTGGGCTCGGCTCCGCCCCGGGAGGAGCTGTGGAACCTCTTGGCGGGGAAGTTCGCCGAGGTGCTGGGGCCGCTGGAGGCCGAAGCGACGGTGGACGCGGAGTGGCGGGCGGAGGCGGATCGGCTGGCGGAGCGGATGCTGACCGACGAATGGTTGCATCGGAAGGGTCGGCGGCGAAAGGATCACGCGGTCACGATTCGGTCCGGCGTGCAGGTGATCCGGAGGGCGTACAAGGCCCCCGGCGGTCTCATCCGGGCCACGGCGGAGGTGCGGGAGGGGGTGATCGAGAGTGTCTCCCTCTCCGGTGACTTCTTCTTCTATCCAGCGGAGAGGCTGGAGGACCTCGAGCGGGCGATGGTGGGCGTCCAGCTTGAGGAGGTGGAGGAGGTCGTCGCCCGCTTCTACGCTGAGTATGGGGTGGAGAGCCCCGGCGTGACCCCGGCCGACTTCGCCCGGGTGGTGGCGGTAAGTGGTTGATTCTCTCGCCTTCTACCCTGGCTGCCTGGTCCTCCAGCGCATGCCCGAGTACGAGGCCGCCACCCGCGCGGTGCTGGGCGCGCTGGGGATCGAGCTGAGGCTGGTGCAGAAGGCCGCCTGCTGCGGCTCGCCCGTCGTCGAGTCCTTCACCGCCGACTGGGTCTACCTGGCGGCCTATAACCTGGCGCTGGTGGAGGGGATGGGCCACCGGGCGGTGGCGACGGTGTGCGGCGGCTGCACCAACACCCTCGCCCGGGCCGCCCGCGCCCTCCGGGCGGACCCCGAGGTGCGGGCCGAGGCGAACCGCCGGCTGGAACCGATGGATCTCTCCGTTACCGGCGAGGTGGAGCCGATCCATCTGGTCCGGCTCCTGGCCGAGCAGGAGGAGGCTTTGCGGGCGAGGATCGTTCGCCCCCTCTCCCTGCGGGTGGCCCTCACCAACCCCTGCCAGGTCTTCCGTCCGAGTGAGGTCGTATTGACCGCAGAGGACGCAGAGGGCGCAAAGGGTGAGGATTGGAAGTCTTTGCGCCCTCTGCGGTTTGATGAAGACCATATGGCTCCACAAAGTCTGCGTCGGCTGGTGGAGCTGACCGGCGCAGAGGTGGTGGAGTACGGCGGGGAGGATGAGTGCTGCGGTGCCACCCTCTACCTGGCGGATCCGGACCTGGCCATGGCGGCCGGGCGGCGGAAGCTGGAGGCGATAGGAGGGGCCGACCTGCTGCTCCACGGATGCGGCAACTGCCATTTGCTTCTGCGCCGGTTTCAGCGTAAGATCACCCACGGAGAACCGGCCTTACGCAAGCGGGCCCTCCTTCTCCCCCAGTTGGTGGGGCTGGCGATGGGCCTCCCGGAGGAGAGCCTGGGGTTGCGAAAGGGGACGTGGCGGTGAACAGGCCGGAGGCCTGCCTGGGATGCGGCCTCTGCGCCACCGTCTGCCCGGTGGAGATGGTGGGGGGGCACGCTATCGTCTCCTTCTTGGCGGGCGAGGAAGCCCCGTACAGTGTGTGGCTGTGCACCTCCTGCTGGCGCTGCCAGGAGGTCTGCCCCGGCGGGGTGGACATCTACGGGCTGATGATGGAGGAGCGCCGGAGAGGGCCGGCGCCGGAGGGGTACCGGCGGGCCTGGGAGAACGTGCTGGCTTGCGGCTATGCCCTGTGCGTGGGGCCGGAGGTCAACGAGGTGCGCACCGGATGGGGGCTGGAACCGGCCGAGCTGGTCCCGCCGGAGCGGGTGCGGGCGCTACTGGAAGGAGAGGAGAGGGAATGAGCGAGGTTATGGATCTGGAGGCGTTGAATTACGACCTGGCTCAGGAGGTGGTCCCGGAGTGGTGGCGGAAGCTTCTCTCTTGTATGCAGTGTGGAACCTGCTCCGCCACCTGTCCGACGGCGTATGCGATGGATTACACCCCCCGCCAGTTGTGGCAGATGATCCGCCTGGGACTGGAGGCGGAGGTGCTGACCAGCCGCACCTTCTGGCTATGCACCGTATGCAAATCCTGCCAGGTGCGGTGCCCCCGGGGCATTCGGCTCACCGACACGATGGTCGCCCTCAAGGAGTACGCCCATCGGCAAGGGGCGGAAGTGCCGGAGCTGCTGGTGACTCTGGGGGAGACGGTCCTCCAGCACCACAACATCTCCGGCGACGACAACAAGACCCGTCTCATCTGGAGCCAGAACCTGCCGGACCCCCCGATGGGGGTGAACCCTCTGCGGCGGACGGCGGAGGTGGTCTACTTCGTCGGCTGCGTCAGCGCCTTCTACCCCCGCGCCTACTCCATCCCCCAGGCGCTGGTTCAGGTGTTGGACCGGGCCGGGGTGGCGTTCACCACGCTGGGGGGGGAGGAGCTGTGCTGCGGCTATCCCCTGTATGTGGCGGGGCTGGGGGAGCGGATGGCGGAGTTGGCGCGGCACAATCTGGAACGGGTGCGCGGGGTAGGGGCGAAGCGGGTGGTGTTCTCCTGCCCCTCCTGCTACTACGCCTGGTCCCATCTCTATCCGGAGATGATGGACGTGTCGGGTCTTCAATTTCAGCACGCCACGGAGTTTCTGGCGGAGGTGCTGACGGGAGGCAAGTTGCCGCTGGGGCCGGTGGAGATGGCGGTGACCTACCACGACCCCTGTGACCTGGGGCGGAAGAGCGGGGTGTACGACGCGCCACGGGAGGTGCTGAGGGCTATCCCGGGGTTGGAGCTGCGGGAGATGGAGTCGTCGGGGGTGGACGGGATGTGCTGCGGCGGAGGCGGTGATGTGGAGATCGCCGACCGGGAGGTCACGGTATCAGTGGCGGCCCGGCGGCTGGCTCAGGTCCAGGCCACGGGGGCCAACACAGTCGTCTCCGCTTGCCAGCAGTGCAAGCGCACGCTGCAGGAGGGGGCGCGGAAGAACCGCATCCGCGTGCGGGCGATAGATGTGGTGGAGTTGCTCTGGCTCTCGGTACAGACGGCGGATCAGATAGCCGAGGATGAACAGGCTGTCGGAGGCTAAAGGAAGAGGTGAAATCCTATGACGGAAGCGCTCGATCTCGGGACGGCCAACCGCGTTCTGGCCCGGCAGGTGACGCCGGGGCAGTGGGAGGAGATGCTTTCCTGTATCCAGTGCGGCACCTGTAGTGCCTCATGTCCGGCCATTCACGCTATGGACCTCACCCCCCGCCGGATGTGGCGGATGGTCCAGTTGGGCCTTACAGAAGAGGTCCTCCACTCCAAGACGATGTGGCTCTGCAGCCTTTGCTACCAGTGTCAGGTGCGGTGCCCGCGTGGCATCCCCCTCACAGATACCATCACCCGCCTCAAGGAACTGGCGATGGAGCGAGGCATCGTCTCCTCCCCGGAGAGCGAGGCTTTCTACCGGGCCTTCGCCGACGTGATGCGCCGCTACGGTCGGATGCGGGAACTGGAGTTTATGGTCCGCTTCTTCCTCGCCAGCAACCCTCTCA
>DQUX01000225.1 GCA_015662065.1 Anaerolineales bacterium
AAGCGGGTCTGTGACCCGCGTCTGCGGCCGAAAGCCGCCGTTTTCAGCCCAAGTCGGGGGTCACAGACCCCCTCAGAGCATAATGTGATGTTGTCAAAGTATAATCGGTCCCAGATGAAATTCACCGTAAAGGACGCAGAGAACGCAAGGAAACAGGAGTAAAGATGCCGCTTCTGAAGGCCCACCGCCTGCGGAAGTCCTACCCCGACGGCTGGACCCTCTCCGACGTCAGCTTCGAGGTCGAGGAGGGGGAGATCCTCTGCCTTCTGGGCCCCTCCGGCTGCGGCAAGACCACTCTCCTGCGGCTCATCGCCGGGCTGGAGGTGCCGGACGGGGGGCAGGTGCTGCTGGAGGGCGAGGATGTGACGATGATGCCTCCCCACCTACGGGGGTTCGGGCTGATGTTCCAGGAGTATGCCCTCTTTCCCCATAAAGACGTCTTCGGCAACGTGGCCTTCGGGCTGCGGATGGCGGGGTGGGACCGGGAGGCGATCCGGGAGCGGGTGGCGGAGGTGTTGGAGTTGGTGGGGTTGAGGGGGTTTGAGCACCGGGACGTGAGCCAGCTTTCCGGCGGGGAGCGGCAGCGGGTGGCCCTGGCCCGCAGCCTGGCCCCCCAGCCCTGCCTGCTGATGCTGGATGAGCCGCTGGGGGCGCTGGACCGGGCGCTGCGGGAGCGATTGCTGGAGGAGCTGCCCGCCATTCTCAAACGGGTGGGGGTGACCGCCATCACGGTGACCCACGACCAAGAGGAGGCCTTCGCCATCGCCGACCGGGTGGTGGTGATGCGGGCCGGGCGGGTGGTGCAGCAGGGGAGGCCAGAGGCGGTCTACCGGCGCCCTATCTCCGTCTGGGTGGCCCGTTTTCTGGGCCTGACCAACCTGCTGGAAGCCCGGGTCGTCGGCTCCGGCCTGGTTGAGACGCCCATCGGCACGCTTCGGGTGGAGGGATGGGGGATTGAGGGCCGGGACCCGGGATTCGCGGCGCGGCTGCTGGTGCGGCCGGAGGCGGCCCGCCTGGGGGACGAAGGGCCCAACCGGGTGAGCGGCGTGGTGGTGGAGCGGACGTTCCGGGGAAGCTCCTACAGGATAAGCCTGCGGTTCTTCGATAGGGAGGAGCTGACCTTTGAGTGGCCGGGGGGGCAGCGGGTGCCGGAGGTGGGGGAGGGGGTGGAGCTCTCGCTGGACCCGATGGGGCTGACGCTCTTGCCGGAGTAGACGAGGGTCCCCGGCTATACCTACCTGTTGCTTTTCCTCAGATGGCCCCCCGCGGCCGGGCGACAGCCTGTATTTCCCGCACCAGATACGAGGAGCCGATCTCCTTGAGCAGGTAACGCACCGCCCCGGCCCGCAGGGCCTCCCTTCGTTCCCGGGGGTCGGGGTAGGAGGTGAGCACGACGATACAGGCCCAGGGGCATTCCATCCGCAGCCGGCGCAATGCTACCATCCCCTGACCATCGGAGCGCTTGGTCTCCAGCAGAACCACGTCGGGGGCCTGCTGCACGGCCAGGTGGATCCCTTCCTGCCAGCAGCCGGTGCAGCCGACTACATCCACGTCCTCTGCAGAGCGCAGGCGAGCCTCCAGTGCCTGCCGAACTGTTTCGTGTTCGTCAATGATGAGCACCCGCGTCCGTCGCACAGTTCCCCTCTCCAAAAGTTATCTTCAGTATAGCGAGGGGAACCCACCCCGGTTAGTGTCATCCGTCCGTGATTCCTCCTGACATTCGTAACCGGGCCGTTCGGGACCTATCGCGCCGTCCGCAGCATCCGCACGTATATCTCCAGGGCCCGTTCGATCTCCGCATGGGCCCGCTCCACCCCCTCCCACCCCTTCGCCTTCGTCTCCGCTCGCTCCAGGTCCTTGTAGACGCTGAAGAAATGGGTTACTTCCTCCAGGAAGTGGGGGGGCACGTCTTCCAGCGAGTGGTATCCGTCGAAGAGGGGGTCGGTGTGGGGAACGGCCAGAATCTTGTCGTCCAGTTTGCCCTTGTCCTCCAGGTGGAAGATCCCCAGCGGGCGGGCCTCGATGACGCACCCGGCGAAGGTGGGCTCGTTGGTCATCACCAGCACGTCCAGGGGGTCGCCGTCGTCGTGAAGGGTGCGGGGGATGAATCCGTAGTCGCCGGGGTAGTGGAGCGAGGAGTAGAGCACGCGATCCAATTTGATGAACCCCCCTCGCTCGTCGTATTCGTACTTGTTTCGGGAGCGCTTGGGGATCTCTACCACCACGTAGACGACCCGAGGAACATCCGGTCCCGGCGGCAGTTCTCGCCACAGGTTTGTCGTGGGCATCTCCGTTCCTCCTTTAGACCAGCTCGTATGTTGCTTTCAGCGTTGGCACCGCCACCTGGCGCGCGCCCATCTCCCGCAGCCCCTCGGCGAGGGCAGTCGCCGGCCCGGGGTCGCCGTGGACGACGAATATCTGCCGCAGCCGGGGAAGGATGGGGCGGATCCAGTCCAGGAGTTCGGCCCGGTCGGCGTGGGAGCTGTAGCCGTTGATGACCTCCACCCGCGCCCGTAGCGGGTACTTCTCTCCAAAGATACGCACCTCTGCGTGCTGCTCCACCAGCCGTCGCCCCAGGGTGTGGGGGGCCTGCCAACTGACGATCAGGATCGCATTGCGGGGGTTCCATATCGTGTTCTTCAGGTGGTGCAGTATCCGGCCCGCCTCGCACATCCCCGAAGCGCTGATGATGATCGCCGGCCCGTCCAGGTCGTTGAGGGCTTTGGAGTCCTCCACGTTGCGGATGTACTGCAGCCGGTCGAACCCGAAGGGGTCGGGATGGCGGTCCTGGGCGATGAAGTCCCGCAGCTCCTGGTCATAACATTCGGGATGGAGGCGGAAGACGTCGGTGACGTTCACCGCCAGGGGGCTATCCACGAAGATGGGCACGTCGGGAATCGCCCCTGCCAGGCTCAGTCGGTGCAGGCTGTAGACGATCTCCTGCGTGCGTCCGACGGCGAAGGAGGGGATGATGACCTTGCCGCCGTGGGAACAGGTCTCGACCACCAGGTCCCGCAGGCGGGCCTCAGCCTCCGGCGGCGGCGGGTGCAGTCGGTCCCCGTAGGTGGACTCGGTGATCAGCACGTCGGCATCGGGGGCCGGGGTGGGATCGCGCAGGATGGGCAGGCCCCGCCGACCCAGGTCGCCGGTGAAGAGGAGGCGGGTGCTCTTTCCGTGGTTCTCCATCTCCAGGAGGAGGATAGCTGAGCCCAGGATGTGGCCGGCGTCCAGGAAGGTGCAGGTGACGCCTGGAGCGACGGGGATGGTCCGCTCGTACCCCACGCTTACGAACTGCTTCAGGCTGGCAATGGCGTCGGCGTGGGTGTAGATGGGGCTGACGGGCGGCTCACCCTTCTGCGCCCGTTTCTTGTTGACGTAGGCGATGTCTTGCTCCTGGATGTAGGCGGAGTCCCGCAGCATTGCCGAGCAGAGGTCGCGGGTGGCGAAGGTGCAGTAGATCGGGCCGTCGAACCCGCTGCGGACTAGGTTGGGGATGTTGCCGGAGTGGTCGATGTGGGCATGGGAGAGCACCATCCCGTCCACCGCTGCTGCATCGAACGGCAGGTTGCGGTTCCGCTCGTAGCTCTCTCGTCGTCGCCCCTGGAAGAGGCCGCACTCCAGTAGGAGATGGCTCCCGTTGACGGTGATTAGGTATTGGGAGCCGGTGACGGTCTGCGCAGCGCCGAAGAACTGTATCTCCATACGCTACTGCTCGGGTTTGCGGTGGCCGGCGGTCGAACTTGCGCCGGTGGTCAGAACCTGAAGGATCGCCTGACCATACGTCTTCCGCTTCCAGGGGCCGAGCCCTTCGATGGTCTCCAGGTCACTCATTGTGATGGGCTTGCGCTCGGCCAGCGACCAGAGCGTGGCGTTGGACAGGATGACGTCGGCGTCCACGCCCCGCCGGGCGGCCATCCGCCGCCGCCAGGCACGGAGGGCCCGGTAGCGCTCCATCACCGCTTCCTTGGGCCGGGGTCGGTGGGGCGGCCGCTCTGGGACCGG
>DQUX01000297.1 GCA_015662065.1 Anaerolineales bacterium
ACAAACTCGCACCACCCTCCGCTCCCTCCCCCGCAAGATCTGGGCAGTGAGCCTGACCAGTTTCTTCATGGACATCTCCAGCGAGATGGTCCTCAACATCTTCCCCCTCTTCCTCTCTAATGTGCTGGGGGTGAAGACCAACATCATCGGCCTGATCGAGGGGATTGCCGAGGCGACGGCCAGCCTCCTCAAGGTCTTCTCTGGCTGGCTCTCCGACCGGCTCCGGGCCCGCAAGTGGCTGGCGGTGGGGGGCTACGCCCTCTCCGCCTTCGCCAAGCCCTTCTTCTACTTTGCCAACTCCTGGGGGATGGTGGCCGGGGTGCGGTGGGCGGACCGGGTGGGCAAGGGGATCCGCACCGCCCCCCGCGACGCCCTGGTGGCCGACTCCATCTCCGAGGAGCACCGAGGGCTGGCCTTCGGCTTCCACCGGGCCGCCGACACCGGCGGGGCCGTGGTGGGGCTGCTGGTCGCCCTGGGGGTGGTCTGGCTGGCCCAGCGGGGCGCGGCCCACCTCTCCCGCTCCACCTTCCAGACGGTGGTCCTCATCAGCTTGGTGCCCGCCTGCCTGGCCGTCCTCTCCTTGGCCCTGGGGGCGCAGGATGTGCCGGTGAAGGCGGCCCGGGAGCGGCCCCGCATCTCCTTCCGCGGCCTGGGTCCCCGCTTCGCCCTTTTCATGCTCATCGTCGGCCTGTTCGACCTGGGCAACTCCTCCGATGCCTTCTTGATCCTCCGGGCCCAGGAGCGGGGGCTGAGCGTGATCGGCGTGCTGGGGATGCTGATCACCTTCAACATCGTCTACACCTTTGTCTCCACCCCCGCCGGCTCCCTCTCCGACCGGATTGGCCGACGGCGGGTCATCGTCGGCGGGTGGCTGGTCTACGCCGCCATCTACCTGGGCGTGGCCCTGGCCCGGACCGGCTGGCAGGTCTGGCTCTTATACGTCCTCTACGGGGTCTACTACGGCCTGGCCTACGGCACCACCAAAGCGATGGTCGCCGACATCGTGCCGGCCCACCTGCGGGGGACCGCCTATGGCACCTACAACGCGGTGCTGGGCATCCTCGACTTCCCCGCCTCCCTCATCGCCGGAGTGCTGTGGCAGGGGGTCGGGGCCTGGCCCGGCTTCGGCCCCTCCGCTCCCTTCCTCTTCGGCGCTGCCCTGGCGCTCACGGCGGCGGTGCTGATGGCAGTATCAGGTCGCAGGTTTCAGGTCTTAGGTTAAACCTGAGACTTGAAACCTGAAACCCGGAGGAGCTATGGAAGCCGACATCCTCATTATGGGTGGGACCATCCACACGATGGACCCAGCTCACCCCCGCGCCTCGGCCGTGGCGATCCGGGACGGTCGAATCCTAGCGGTGGGTGGGGAGGACCTGCGGGAGCTCGCCGGGAACCACGCCCAGGTGGTGGAGCTGGAGGGCCGGTGTGTCCTCCCTGGCCTGACCGATAGCCACGTCCACCTCGCCTGGTTCGGGCTGGGGCTTCAGCAGGTGGACCTGACCGGCGTCCGGTCCCCGGAGGAGATGCTGGACCGGGTGGCGGAGCGGGTCCACGCGACCCCCGCCGGGGAGTGGGTGCTGGGACGGGGGTGGGATCAGGAGCTGTGGCCTGACCCTCGCTTCCCCACCGCGGCCGACCTGGACCGGGTGGCCCCCCACCACTCCGTCGCGCTGACGGCCAAGAGCGGCCACGCCCTGGTGGCCAACTCCCTGGCCCTTGCGCGGGCCGGCGTCACCGCCGAGACGGTCGACCCCGAGGGGGGGCGCGTCGTGCGGGACCCCTCCGGCCGGCCCACGGGGCTACTCCTGGAGGCGGCGATGGAGCTGGTCCGGTCGGCGATCCCCGGGCCGAGCGCTACGGCGGTTGCCGCTGCCCTCCCGGCCGCCTTCGAGCAGGCCTGGCGGGTGGGGCTGACGGGGGTTCACGATATGGACGACCTGGTCGCCTTCGACGCCTTGCAGCGGCTCCACGCCCGGGGGGAGCAGCGGCTGCGGGTGGTGAAGTACCTCCCGGCGGATGCTTTGGACCACGCCCTGGCGCTTCACCTGCGGGCCGGCTTCGGAGACGACTGGCTGCGGATCGGCGGGATCAAGGTCTTCGCCGACGGGGCGCTGGGTCCCCGCACGGCGGCGATGCTGGCTCCCTACGAGGGGGAGCCGGACAACCCGGGCATCCTGACCGTTGAGCGGGAGGAGCTGGAGGAGATGGCCTGCCGGGCCGCCGCCGGGGGGCTCCCCCTGGCGGTCCACGCCATCGGCGACCGGGCCAACCGCATGGTGTTGGACGTGTTCGACACGGTAGGGGCCGACACGGAGGTGGCCCCCGATATGCGGCACCGCATCGAGCACGTCCAGCTTCTCCACCCGGACGATATGGCCCGGCTGGCCCGGCTGGGGGTGGTGGCCTCGATGCAGCCCCTCCACGCCACCCAGGACGCACCGATGGCCGACCGGTACTGGGGGAAGCGGACCGCCACCGCTTATGCCTGGCGGAGCCTGCTGGATGCCGGGACGGTGCTGGCCTTTGGATCGGACTGCCCGGTGGAGGACCTGAACCCCTTCCTGGGCATCCACGCCGCCGCCACGCGGACCCGCCAGGATGGCTACGGCGGCCCCCAGGGCTGGCACCCCGAACAACGGATCAGCGTCGAAGAGGCGGTGCGGGCCTACACCTGGGGGGCCGCCTATACGGCGGGGTCGGAGGACCGGCTGGGGAGTCTCTCACCGGGTAAGTGGGCCGACTTGGTGGTGCTGGATCGGGACATCTTCACCTGCGATCCCGCCAGCATCGCGGAGACGCGGGTGGTGGGGACGATGGTGGGGGGAAGGTGGGTGTTTGGTGACTGGGCGATTGGGTAACTGGGGATTACTCCAGCACCCGTTCGTCCCCCACCCGCCGGGTCACCCCCTGCTCGTCCAGGTATTCCAGCAGCGCCTGGGCGTATTTCCGGCTGGTGTGGAACATATCCCGGGCCTGGGCCAGGGTGATGGAGCCGTTCTGTTGGATGTGGGCGCGGATGCGGCGGACCATCTCCTCGTAGGTGTTGGAGAGAAAAAGCACATCGGGCGAGACCTGCACCAGGTCCCCCCGGGCCAACAGCACCGCCAGCACCTCCTCGCCCACGGCGGCGACACTCTCCTTCACCGACGGGGGGGTATACGGAGCGCGGCGGAAGCGGGCCAGAAGGTTGTCCACCGCCCGCTGCTGCTCGGGGCTGAAGCGGATCTCGTGGTCCGGCAGGCGGACTGTGGCCCCCTCGTCGGTCAGCAGCCCCTCTGCCGCCCGGGCCATCAGCCCGTTGTAGGTGCGGGGGTCGAGCCGGAGGGCGCTGCGGAGCGCCTCCCGCCCCATCCCCGGCCGGAGCGGATAGCGCTGGTGGTAGGCCATCAACTCCTCGCGCATCCGGTCCGTCGTCGCCGCCCACCAGTCCTGGGAGGCCACCAGCCGATTGGACCTCGCCGCTTCCCCCGCATCCAGCACCACTGCCTCCCCCGCGGTCAGCAGCTCCTCCAACGCCGCCAGTGCCGCCTTCCCCAGCCCGGAGTCCTCCAGGAGGTTCCGCACCGGCAGGGGTCCCCGCCGCTGGAGTGTGTGCAGAAGCACCTCGGCAGGCGTCCCCTGGGCCAACGTCTCCAGCCGGGCGATCACCTCGGCCCGGAAGCGCCGGTGCTTGCGGCCGGGGTTGGGGTCTACCACCATCCCGCCGCCGACGGTGGCCGGCGGGGAGGGCCGGCGCACGATGAACCGGTCCCCCCGCACCAGCGGCAACGGTTCGTTCAGCTCCAGTTGGGCCCATCCCGACCCCCCCGGGGGAAGGGTCTCCCGCCCCAGGAGTCGCACCCGGGCCATCACCTCCGCCGAGCCGCAGAAGAACTTCAGGCGGGCGTTGTGCTTGAGCGGGAGGGTGGCATCGTCCAGATAATCCAACTGGACGTCCACCAGGATCGTGGGGCGGAGCCAGCCGGAGAGCGTGACCAGGCTCCCGCGGGCTAGGTCGCTCTTGGAGACGCCGGAGAGGTTGATCGCCACCCGACTGCCGGGGACCGCCTGTTCGATCTTCTGCTTGTGTGTTTGCAACCCGCGGATGCGGGCTTTCAGCTCTTGGGGCAGAATCTCCACCTCCTGCCCCACGGTGAGGGAGCCGTCCATCAGCGTGCCGGTGACCACCGTGCCGAACCCGCTGATGGTGAAGACCCGGTCCACCCAGAGCCGGGGCCGTCCCCGGTCCGGACGGGGTTCGGTGCGCTCCAGCACCTCCTGGAGGGCCGCCAGCAGGTCCTCCAATCCCTTCCCGGTGCGGGCGGAGACGGGGACGATAGGTGCATCCTCCAGGACCGTCCCCCCCAGCACCTCCGACACATCGGCGGTGACCAGCTCCAGCCAGTCCAGATCGTCCACCAGGTCCACCTTGCTCAGCGCGACGACGCCGCTGGGGATTTGTAGCAGGTCGAGGATCGCCAGGTGCTCCCGGGTCTGGGGCATCACCCCCTCGTCGGCGGCGACGACGAAGAGGGCGGCGTCGATCCCACCGACCCCGGCCAGCATGTTCTCGATGAAGTCCCGGTGACCCGGCACGTCCACGACGCCCACCGACTCCCCGTTGGGGAGGGTGAGCCAGGCGAACCCCAGGTCGATGGTCATCTCCCGCTCCTGCTCCTCCCGGAGCCGGTCGGGATCGATGCCGGTGAGGGCCTCCACTAGGGTGGATTTGCCGTGGTCCACGTGGCCGGCGGTGCCGATGACGTACATCCTCTTCCCCTTCTTCGAAATGTCACATTATGCTCTGAGGGGGTCTGTGACCCCCGACTTGGGCTGAAAATGGCAGCTTTCGGCCGGAGACGCGGGTCACAGACCATCCTAAGCCTTCAAGTGGTGCATATTTGAGTCCCAAGAGGGCCTAGGGCGCAGGGGGGCGGGCGCTATCGCGGACGGCCTGGATTCGCTCCTGGAGATCCTCGATCCACGACTGGGAGGTCTCCAAGATCAGGTGAGCCCGGGCGAGGAGGGCTTCCTGATTTGCCTGGATATGCTGCCAGAGGACGGCGGCCTGTTCCTGTAGCTTCTCCAGCCGCGCGGCATGTTTCTTGTTGGTCCGTTCCTGCCGTTTCCACCGCTCCTCGACCTCCAGTTCCCAGCGGCGGTACTCCTTATCCCAGCCGGCCTGCCACTCCTCCCATTGCCGCTTCAGCCGGTCCTCTGCCAGCCGTTGCATCTCCGCCACCTCGTTCTGGCGGGCCTTCAACCGGTCCTGGAACGCCTCCAGCCCCTCCAGCGCCCGCTTCGCCCGCTGGTACTGTTCCGTGAATTGCTGCCGCTCCGCCTGCAACCGCTCCATCTCCTGGCGGATCTCCTGGGCCTGTCCCTCCCACTTCTTCATCATCTGGCTGCGGCGGAAGTCGGCCACCCGCATCTCCTCGACGACCTTCTCGAACTCCTGGATGGGCTTCAGCCCCTCCTCCAGCCGCGCCCGCTGCCTTTGGACGGTCTCCTCGAGGAGGAGCATCTTGGCATCGGTGGCCTCGGCCCGCTTGCGCAGCTCCGTCGTCTCCGCCTCCAGGGCGGCGATGCGGCGGTTGTCGGCCCGCCGCTGCTCCTCCAGGTAGGTGACGGTCTGGATTCGGTCGTCGGAGCGCTTGCCTAGGTCGGCGACGGCGGACTCCAGCCGCTGCAGCATCTCGTTCAGCCGTCGTCCCTCCGCCTGCACGGCCTCCAAGCTCTCCCCCAGCCGGGTGATCTGGCGTGTAGCCTCGGTCAGGTGGGCCATCTCATCCTTGAGCGCGCCGATCTCCAGTTGGCGGCTCCGTTCCGCCTCCCGTTGCTCCTTGCGCCGCTGCTCGTCCCGCTGGTCCAGCATCCGGCCCACCTCGGCCTTGAACTGCTCCACCGTCTGGGCGAACTCGGTCACGCGGGCCATCAGCGCCTCCAGCCCGGCGACCGTCTCCTGGAGACCGGCCAACTGCTCTTCCTGCCGGGCCAGTTGCTGCGTCTGCGATTCCAGCCGCTCCTGCAGGCTGGCGATGATCGTCTTATCCTTTCGCCGTTCCTCGTCCAGCCACTTGAGCATCTGGCTGACCTGGGTCAGGTCCATCGTCATCGGGAGCCCCCTCTCTTGTGCGGTTAACGGGGCTCATTATAACATAAGACGGCTTTCTGCGGCAACTGGGTGTGGGCCGGGGTGACCGTTGAATCACCGAAGCCTCTGAGGAACGCTGAGGATACCGAAAGTCCGGCGCTAAGTCGCCGGGCTCGAAGCCAAACCCCGCTTCGCGATCTCCTTACAGTCTCCGGGCTGGCCGCCCTCGAGACGGGGGCCACGAGCAATGTAGGACAGGCTGACAACCACCCAGCGGGGGGTTCCCCATAAGGCAGGGGGAACCGGGATGGACGATCCGAGGGACGCAACCGATGGGGCATAGAGGTGTTACAGAATAAAGAACGGGGGTGATTGTTCCAAATTTGGTGA
>DQUX01000257.1 GCA_015662065.1 Anaerolineales bacterium
CTGGCCGGGGAGATAGGGCTGATATTCTCAGAAGGATGGCTGAGCCTGCTGTTCCTGGAGGAGATAGTCATCGGCGTGGTCGTGCCCCTTGTTCTCTTCAGCACGCGCCGGGTGAGGGAGAGTAGCACCGGGTTGATCTGGGGGGCCTCGTGCGTGCTCGCGGGCCTGGCGCTCAATCGGCTCAGCGTGCCCCTTCTGGCGCTGAGGGCTCCGACCGGGGTCTTCTACTTCCCCCATTGGGCCGAGTTGATCGTCTCGATCGGCGCTGTCGCTGGCGGCGTTCTTGCCTTCATCCTGGCAGTGCGCTTCCTTCCGGTGCTGCCCGAGCATAGGCTGGAGGCAAGTCACGCGGGGGTGGGCGGGCGCGAGTGAGATAGAGGCCCTTCTGAGGGAGAGCGGGGCGGGGGAGAGGGAGTCACCCGCCCCTTTTTTTGACTTGACCTTTTACGCCGATCGCCGGTACAATGCCTTCGAGGTCCACGCCGCCGACGGACGGCTGAAGGGCTGGTACTGCAACATCACCCGGCCGGCCCGCATCGCCGATACGGAGGTGAGCGCGGAGGACCTGGCGTTGGACCTGTGGGTGGACCCCCAGAGGCGGGTGACGGTGCTGGACGAGGAGGAGTTCGCCGCGCTGGACCTGTCCCCGGTGGAACGGACGGCGGCGCTGGCGGCGCTGCGGGAGGCGGCGGCTTAGGGGAGGCCCCCTTTGAGGAGGTCGGTGGAGTTGGGAGGATGGAGGAACCGTTGGAGGTCGTTCTGGGGCGGCTCTTGCGGGAGCGAGGGCTGACGCTGGCGGTGGCCGAATCCTGCACCGGTGGGCTTATCGGCCACCGCATCACCGATGTGCCGGGCAGTTCGGCGTATTACGTAGGGTCGGTCACCGCTTACGCCTACGAGGCCAAGGAGATCCTGCTGGGGGTGCGGCACAACACCCTGTACGAGCACGGGGCGGTCAGCCGGGAGACGGCGTTGGAGATGGCCCGGGGCATTAGGCGGGTGCTGCGGGCCGACCTGGGGCTGGCGGTGACGGGGATCGCCGGCCCCGGCGGCGGCACGGAGGAGAAGCCGGTGGGCCTGGTGTACATCGCGCTGTCTGCGCCGGAGGGGGAGTGGGTGGAGCGGCACGTCTGGGAGGGGGGGCGGCAGGCCAACAAGGCCGCCTCCGCTGAGGCGGCGCTGGACCTGGTGCGGCGGTACTTGGAGGGGAAGACGGCGTCGGGGGGGCTCGCCGGCCCCGGACCTTCAGGCTGGGGGGAGGGTGAGAGCCGACGGCAGTTGTAGCATCAGGGCGATTCGCCCTCGGTGGTGGCGGTGGATGGGGAGGGAGGTAGGACCTCCAGCTCCCCCTCCGGCCCCCAGCCCCGGGCGCAGACCTCTCCCCGGCCACAGAGGGGGCCCTGGGGTTGTCCGTTCACCACGACGATGAGGCCGGCGCCGTTGCCGGTCTCCACCACAGCCAGTTCCTCGGCGACCCAACTCTGGGGGCTGCCCGGGGATAGCATCCCCTCGAAGGCGGTGAAGCCGTCGGCTGTCACCCGCACCCAGACGTGCTCCAGAGGTTCCAGGGTGATGGTGATGCCGCCGCTGGCAGCGATGGGGAAGGTGGGGGTAGCCTGGGGGGAGGTGATGGTCTCCGTCCCGGCGTCCGGGGTAGGGACTCTCTCAGTGGAGGTGGGCACCGCTTCGGTGGCGGCGACCGGCGCGGGCGTGGCGCCCTGCCCGGCGAACAACCCTGAGCGGACCAGCAGCCATCCACCGCCCAAGATCAGCAGCGCCACCACTCCCACTACAGCGATCACCTGTAGCCCCCGCCAGGGGGAGGGAGCGATCGCTATTCCCGGAGAGGGGGCGGGCTGGCGGTCCGCCGGGATGGCGGGGACGGCCTCTGCTCGTTCCCCGTACGCCTCATGCTCGTAGCGGGCGATGGCCTCCTCCGGCGGGAGGCCCAGAAAGGTGGCGTAGCGGCGCAGGAACCCTCGCACCTGCGGTTCCCCGCCTGGCATCGCGCCGTAATCCCCCGTCTCCAGCGCCTCCAGGTACCGAGTGCGGATGCGGGTGACGGCTTCTACGTCCTGAAGCGAGATTCCCCTGGCCTCTCGGGCCGTCCGTAGCCAGTTGCCCAGGTTCTCCATCTGCCCGCCCAACCGTCTAATCGGCCGACTCTGCTGTCTCTTCGGAGGGCTCCTCTGCTCCCTCTGCCTGCACCACGACCGGCACCTGGACCTCCACGTCCCGGCTCAGCCGCACCAGGATGGTGTGCTCCCCCACCTCGCGGAGAGGGCTGCTCGCGATCTTCCGCCGGTCGAAGCGGACCCCCAGCTCTCGCTCCAGCGCCTCGGCGATGTCCGCCGTGGTGACGGACCCGTAGAGGCGGCCGGTGGGGCCGGCCTTGGCCTGGAAGGTCAGCGTCAGCGTGGCCATCCGCTCGGACAACTCCGCCACCCGCTCGGCCAGTCGGGCCTCCCGCTCCTTCTGGGCCTTCTGCTGAGCCTGGACCATCCTCAGCGTGCCAGGGGTGGCAGCTACCGCCAGCCCTTTGGGGATCAGATAGTTGCGAGCATACCCCAGGGCGACCTCTTTGACCTCGCCCGCGGTCCCCAACCCGGGGACGTCTTGTGTCAGAAGTACCTTCATAGATGGTTTCCGCCTCCTGTGGAAGTGGCTCCGGACCGGTATCATACACCAAAAGTGGGGAAAACTCAAACGGCCTGACCAGCCCAGCACCAGCGGCCTCTCCAAGCGGGCAGGGCCTGGAGTGACATATGTCCGCTATGGCCATTTTGACTATTGACAAATTGCACATAGTGTGGTATACTCAGCGGCGGAGGGAAACAGGATGCGAGGACGGGGTCGCGGGTGGCGGTGGCGGGGGTGTTCCCGCCGGGCGGTGCGGTTCCTGGAGCCGAGCCTGCTCCTGCTCCTGCATCACGGCCCGGCCCACGGCTACACGCTGCTGGAGCGGCTGGGGGAGTTCGGTCTGGGGGGGCTGAACCCCAGCGTCGTCTACCGGGTGTTGCGGGAGATGGAGTCGGAGGGGTGGGTGGTCTCTTCCTGGGACGAGGAGCGGACCAAAGGCCCCCCTCGCCGGGTCTATCGCCTCACCGCTCTGGGAGACGAGGTGCTGGCCCTCTGGACGCAGGATTTGAAGGAGACGCGGGGGCTGATCGATCATCTCCTGGGAGCCTATCACCGCCATATGGAGGAAGGCAAGGGTGAGCACCATTGAGGCCCTGTTGGGTAGCCTCCGGGCCGACGCGCCGGTCCGGCAGGTGTTGGTGGGGGCCTTTTGGACGGCGGTGGTGTTGGATACCTACCCGCCTCGTTGCGGCTTGGCCTCCACCCTGCGCGGGGAGAGCCACGAGGCGGGGCCTCCGGTGCCGGACGCCGGATCGTTGCCGGCTCGAAGCGGTCGGGAATTGGCCGAGCGGCTTCGCTCGCCCCGCCCGCTGGAGGCGAGCATTGGGATGGCGGCTTTCAACGCACTGCTGGACGTGGACGAGTCGATCTGCGCCGAGGTGAACGCTGAGGAGGTCATCGTCGAGAAAGGATCTGGTCGCCGGGTCGCCATCGTGGGCCACTTCCCGTTCGTGGATCGGGTACGACGGGCGGCGGCCGAGTGCTGGGTGGTGGAACTTCATCCCCGCCCGGGCGACATCCCCGCCGAGCGGGCAGCGGAGGTGCTGCCTCGGGCGGACGTGGTCGCCCTTACCGGCACGTCGCTCCTCAACCACACCTTCGACGACCTGATCCGGCTCTGTCGGCCCGACGCCTACGTCCTCGCCTTAGGGCCCAGCGCACCCCTCTCGCCGGTCCTCTTCGACAC
>DQUX01000382.1 GCA_015662065.1 Anaerolineales bacterium
CTTGTCCGCCAAGTCCGCCTGTCCGCCTAGTCCGGCAGCCTGTAGCAGGGTCTCGGTCACGCGACGACCCAGGCGGTGGCCTCGCTCATTGACCTGTACCGGTGTCAGGTATCCCATCGCCTCCCATCGCTTGGCGATCTTGTTCACCCAGTCCCGACTCTCGCCGGTGACCTTGGCCACCTGACGGATCCTGAACCACCCGCCCAGGCGCACTGCCGCTTCCACCAACCTCCGCTCCCGGTCGGTGAGAAGGGCCGCAGTAGCATCAGGCCGAACACCCCCGGCCCTCGGCAGGTCCACCTGGAATGCCTGCGCCTCCACCAAACGGCCATTCCATACCAGAAGTAGCCGCCCCTTCCGCTTGGGCAGTTTTTCTGCACCGGGGCGGCCGAGGATGACCATCGAATCGTGCACCGATGGGACGGGGAGGGCAATGCGGGTCGAGAGGTTGGCCCGTATCAGCGCCTTCACCGCCCCCGCGTCGGGCCGCTGCGTTGCAAGGACGGGGTAGACGCCGAACGCGCCCCCCTTGGCCACCAGGTCCACCAGCACTGCCTGGGCCTCCTCCGGCAGGAAGGCCACTTCATCCAGGATGAGCACCAGCGGCGGGAGACGATCCCCGGTATGGCGAACGTACTCCGACAGCGACGGCACGCCTGCCTGTCGGAATAGGTCGGCGCGGCGACTCATCTCGGCGAACGCTTGCTCCAACCTCTTCCGGCCGTCCGACGGGCAGACCGTCACGCCGGGCCGCCCGGCGTACCGCCCGAACTCCACTCCACCCTTGCCATCCCACAAGGTCAGCGTTGCCTCCCCGCCGTGGATGAGGGCCTGGATCCACCCGTGGAGGAGGCGGGTCTTGCCCATCCGGCGGGAACCGCCGATGAGCACCGAATCCATCTCCGGCAGAGAAAGCCACAGCGGACCGCGCCTGGTCGTACCAATCGGCACGTGAAGAGGGGAGGGCTGCAGAGCCAGGTCGAGCGGGTGAGAAGCCAGCGGCACAGACGGGGTGGGCCAGTACGCGATCTGGAGAAAAACACCGCGGCTGTTCATTGCTACCACCCGCCGCCCGCCCAGGGCTGTGGAAAGGTGATGAAGCGTGCGGGGGGATAGAAGCCGATCCACGCTCTTCAGGGCCAGCGGGTTGAAGGCCAGAACAACCCGCTCCCGTCGGGGAAGGACGTAGAAGAGGGGACGGATGGGCAGGCGGTCGGGAGAATCGACCAGCCCCCGCTGCACCAGAAACCGCCAGGTTCGGTCTGCGATGTGCTTGGCGGTATTGATCTCCATCTCCTCCATCTCCTCACTCGCGCTCAGTAGTCCACTGCGCATCCAATGCTTGAACAGTGTTGGCGTCGAGCAACGGCGGAAGAGGCTGCCCCGGTCGAAGAATGCGGTACGGCCTCACCATCCGGTGTGCTTGTACCCGTCGCGACCGGCCGGTCCGTTCCCTCGGGAACCCCCGCGTTGCCAGGTCTATCGCCTGATCCCGTGCGGTGACTCCCTCTTGATGTTCTGGAGGCGGGAGGCGTGGGTTGTGAATGTCAAGTATCGGGTAGAGATTGCGGTCGGGGTCGATGACTTTCCCGTCCACCAGAAGAATCGGTGCATCGCCGCGCGGGTCGCGCGGGATCGCCCGTAGTCTGGCCGCCAGCGCGGGGAGGGCCAGGTATCCTCCCCAAGCCAGCAGGGCCAGGGCCAGCGCCAGTACCACCCACGGCCCGTAGGCGCGGACCGGATAGACCAGCCGCGCCCGCTCCGCCTCCAGCCGGGCCTGCTCCGCCTGCGCTGCCTGCGCGGTGGCAACGGCAGCGGCAGCAACGGCGGTGGAGGTGGCCTGCACCTCCCAGGCCGCCCGAGTAGCGGTAGCCGCCTGGGAGCCCAGGACGGCCTCCATCGTCGCCGCGGCCTGTGCGGCCCGGGCGGTGGCGGTGCCCGCACGGCAA
>DQUX01000303.1 GCA_015662065.1 Anaerolineales bacterium
ACATGATAACAAATGTGTCCAGGACTGACAATCATGGGCGTTAATGCTGGCCAGTCAAAGAAGCACCTTAGCGGATGTAGACGGGGCTCGCTAGCTGTTCTCGGTAGCTATGACACCGTCAGCCGAGACGTTGAGCTGTCCTACCCCTGTCAAGCCGGAGATCGCGGGGAAAGGGGTGCACAGACAGTGCCGTAAAAAGGTGCATTAAACGGTGCGAGCACCTGCTCTCCAAGGCGCAGGTCTTCAGCACTAATGCCGTCGGCCCTCTATATGACTGCTCTATATCATAGTCCCCTACCCCCCTTGGCTTCCCGGGCCCGGTTTCGGCCCTTGCGGGATATCCATCCATGGCCAGGAGCGGGCTGTCGGAGCGTGCGAACCGAACCAGGAGTTCTCAAGGGATCGGCTAACCGGAACGGCTGCTCCAGACTCATGGGTTCGGGCTTCTTAGCAACAAGAGAGCCAGCTATCGGTAGTGTCCCACGTGATGTGCCCGCTCTGAAAGCATGGTCGCCTTCCCCGGGAAAAAAGCACGAGCCCGAAATAGAGGAGATAGAGGAGGTGGTTCGGTATGCCAACGAGCGGTGCAAGAGATTTTCCCTGAATGGGGCGCTATCGGGTTCCGTTCGGGCAATGCATTTCCCCATCCAGCCCCTTTTTCAGGGCGTACACCCCTACGACAAGAGTCGAAACGTTCCGAGCGAGGGAAAGGAGAAACCTGCAAACGCCAGTACCAGTAACACCCAGCTCGGTCATTCACCGGAGGGGTTCCTCCTGCAGGAGAGCGTGGGACTGGTGAAAATAGGGCCTGGGTGCTCTATTTTCGCCCCTGCCCAGAGCCCGCTGCCCCGCCCTAGCGGCCCCAGTTCTCCCAACTATGTCGGGAAACGAGCACCCTCGTGTGGGCTCGGCTGGGGCTCGACGCTCTCTATAGTCGGTGTGGCCGCTTACAGGCCCTGACACAACCATGAATAGCTAATCGGGGACCAGCTGCACACTACCATCCGGGGTGCCGTCGAAGCGAGACAGCCCTGGCCAGTCCTGTCTCGCGGAATAGGGCACGAGCGATAGCCTCTATTGCCTATCGCAGGATAAGTCGTCTATAGTTGGACGTCGCGTCCCGGTGGCAGCGTCCGAACGACATTAGTTAACGCTCTATTTCCTCTATAATTCTGCTCGAACTCGTTATGCCGCCTCCGCCCACGGGATTACGGACCCCCGAAAATCGGGGTATCCCTACAGTTGCCCTAACCGGTAGGTCCCACCCTCTATGTTAGTTGCCGATAGTCGCCCCTGCCCCAGTACCTCGTGAAGGGCTCGATAATCACTGGCCGTGTACGCACAGACCTCGAGAACAGAGGTTCACGGTACTCGCAACTCGACACAGCGCTGGTGTCAGCTTGGCGTGATGGCAGAGCCAGGTCGGCGTACGTTCTCGCCTCCTGTTTAGGGATGCCGGGACGCTGGCCCCCCGTAGGTAGCGTGCCTGAACGGCCCAGGACTCGGCGGCTGCATCAGGGCAAATCGCTAGGGGCACTGTTTAGCCCTATCCGCCGAGCTTGAGGGCTCTAAAAGTAGGGCCTCACCGCTAGTGCGGTTTATAGAGGGAAGCCACGGTACTCAGGGGCCCCGGTACCGACGGTCGGGCCACCCTGAGGAGCCGGGTCGGGGAAGCCTCTGTTTTTAGAGGCTTATAGAGCTTAGCATCGTTACAGAGGGGGGTAGCTCGTGCACAATAACAATAACGGGCGATCGTCCCAGCGGGTGCGCCCCTACCCTGAGCGAGACCTGCCCCGCACCTGGCTGTGGGCAGCGACAGGGCGTGGTTAGAGCCACCGGTCGGGCTGCCGGTGGATCAGCGACATATCCCTATCGCCCGGCTTAGTTGAGAAGAAAAAACGACGGTATTTCGCTTAAAACCGTTCCTCTCAACCAGCATGGCCACGACGGTCCAGCCCCTGCAGATAGGGCCACCTACCGCATCCCCTGGACCGGCAGTTATCCTGGTCGGTGATGAAGATGACCCGGCGACTCGATGTCTGGGCGCTCAATGGGTACCTGAGTGAGTGGGATAGGGCCTTTCCCCGGCCGCTCATCGACCTGTCGCGCGTACAGGGGGTGGACCCCTTCGCCGCTGCCTTCCTCGCCCTGTACGCCCGTAGGTGCAGCGAGGCCGGGGGGCGGGCCAGGGTCCTCCTCCCTGACAGGCCCGAGGCGCTCGCGGACCTGGCCGCTTCCGGGGTCCTGTCGCTGGTCGGGGAGGAGATTTGGACGGACAGGCCCCTCGACAGTCTGAAACAGTTGCAGCCCGGTGGTTTCGCCGCGCTGGTGCGGGTGGAGGAGGAGAGGACGGTCCGAGGCCTAGTAGATATGGTGTGTGACTCACTAAGGGATAGGTTCCCCCTGGGAGAGACCTCCATGCGCATCCTGGCCGGGGCGATGCTGGAACTCGCCCAGAACATCCCCCAGCACGCCAACCCGCTAGGGGAAGAGATCGATCCTTGGGGCCTGATGGCGGTGCGGGAGTACCAGGATCACATCCACCTGGTGGTGATGGACAAAGGGGTAGGGCTACACCGCAGCCTGGGATTGAACCCCCGCTATCGTGATCTGGAGGAGAAAGAGGCGCTGGAAGCGGTGCTCATCCAGGGAGCTTCCCGCTTCCAAGACCGGGGCCGCGGGGGAGCCCTGCGGAGGATTCGCCAGGTCATCCAGGCCAATGAGGGGCGCCTGTTTGTGCGGTCGGGGGGCGCCGGGTTTTGGCAGGCCGAGGTGGAGTGGAGCGTGGGCGAGGTACATCCGTTCCCCGGCGTCCAAGTGTCCATCCAGCTCCCCCGGGCGCTGTTCTTTGGCTGAGTCTCGGGCATGTTGTAGGATGGGATGGTGGAGGGAAAAGCCGTTCAGCTAAATCGATTTGGACGCCGTCTGGGCACCCGAGAGGAAGGGGCCCGGGCCCGGGAGGTTATCCGCCAGGCCCTGCAGGCCCTGCCTCCCGGGGGGAGGCTGTTTGTGGACCTCTCCGGCCTCGAGGTCCTGAGCGGCTCTTTTGCCGACGAGGCGCTGGCCTCGCTCCTTGCCGAACTGCGGGACGGCGCCCTGCCGGACCGGTACCTCCTCATCCGGGCGGATGACGGGGAACTGGTGGAGGACCTCTCCCAGCGGCTGGCCCAGCGTGGCCTGGCCGCGCTGGCCCTACTGGGCGAGGCAGTCCAGGTGATCGGGAGGCTCCCCCCTTACCTGGCCGAGGCGCTGGAGCTGGTGATGACCCGGGGAGAGATGACCAGTCCCGAACTCGCCCAGGCCTTGTCCATCTCGGTCAAGAACGCCTCGGTGCGGCTGGGAGAGCTCGCCAAGCTGCGCCTAGTGCGTACCGTTCAGGAGACCCGTCCTGTGGGTGGGGTGCAGTACCGGGCCGTCTCCCTCGTCTCGTCCAAGGGCACCTCTTGACCGAGGCTCGGTAAAGGGTTACACTTGCCCCAGAGGAGGCGGCCATGCTCCAGCCCGTCAACCAGCCGATAGACCTGGAGGCCATCTTCCCTGCCCGAGCCCCCTACCCCAAGCCCACCGGCTTTCTGTGGCAGGGGAGACGCTACCGGGTGCAAGAGGTGCACCTGGTGCACGAGCGCTGGGAAGGGGCAACCCGCCTCCTCCTCTACTCCGTCACCGCGGACGGAACCCTGCTTCAGCTCCGGTACGACACTACCAGGGCCCGCTGGTACGTGGACGGGGTGTACGTGGAGGAGGGGTGAATGGGAACCCTCATCATGCACATCGACATGGATTCCTACTTCGCCTCGGTGGAGCAGCAAGCCAACCCCCACCTCAGGGGAAAGCCCATCGTGGTCTCAGGACGCCCGGACATCCACTCGGTGGTGGCCGCCGCCTCGAAGGAAGCAAAACGCTACGGGATCCGCTCCGGCATGACGACCTGGGAGGCGCGGAAACTCTGCCCCCACGTGATCTTCGTCCCGGGGAGTCCGGAGAAGTACGAGACCGTGACCCGGCGGTTCCTCTCTATCCTCATCCGCTACACCCCGATGGTAGAGGTCTACTCCATCGACGAGGTGTTCATGGACATCTCTCAAGAGGCCCCCCGCTGGGGAGGGCCGCTCGCCCTGGCCAGGCGCATCCAAGCGGAATTCCGCCGGGAGCTTGGTGAGTGGATCACCTGCTCCATCGGGATCGCGCCCAATAAGCTCCTCGCCAAGCTCGCGGTGGAGGAGGCCAAGCCCGCTGGCATCCGCTGGATCGGTCCGGAGGAGGTGCCCGAGCTCCTGGAGAGGACCCCGGTGGAGGAGGTATGGGGG
>DQUX01000168.1 GCA_015662065.1 Anaerolineales bacterium
GATGAAGCGGTGGTGCGTCCGAATACCTTTGCCGGGCGCGAACTGCTCCAGCAGGCTGTGACCAACATTCTGCGCAAATACCTGGACACGTTTTACCGCCGACACCGAGGGCGCTGGGAAACGCAGGTCATGGAATACCGCCCATTGGACAAACAGGACCCCAACCTGGCTTTCAACCGCGACCAGGTGGGAGAAAAGAGGGCGGCTTACATCGTCCGGGTGCGGCGTTCCGACCAGGAACTCATCGAGGCCATTCAGGAGTTGTTGCAGGAGGCAGACCGCCTGTATCGCCGGGAAGATCAGGATCTCCCTCGAATCCATTTCGAGCGGCATATCTACCTACCGCTGTTGGTTGAGGAATCTGTGCGATTCGAAACCGTCCCGCCGATGCTCAAAGAGAGTGAAGCCCGCTTTGTGCGCGACCTGAAAGCGTTCTGGGAGGCCGAAAAAGATGGCAGACTGGCGGATCCTAAGGAAACTCTGGCAGGCCGCCTTCTGGGTCTCCTTCCCCTTCGGCATCCTCTCCTTCGTCCTGCCCATCTACGGCAAGGAGCTGGGCGCGACCGCCTTGGAGGTCGGAGGGTTCTTCTCGGCGATCTCCCTCGTGCCGGTCCTCGTGCGGCCCTTCCTGGGGCGGATGCTGGACCGATGGGGCCGTCGTCCCTTCCTGCTCCTGGGCCTGGGATCGTATGTGGTCGCGATGGTTCTGTTCTATCTGGCCGACACCGTATGGCTGCTGACCGCCGGCCGTTTCATCCAAGGAATCGGGCAGGCCTTCCTATGGCTCTCGGCCTACACCATCGTGGCGGACGTCGCCGCCGAAGCGGGACGGGGGCACGAATTCGGTCTCATCGACGAGGCAGCGAGCCGGGGAGCGATCATCGGCACGACGGGCGGCTTCGTCGCCCTCTTCGCGCTGGAGAGCGCCGACCTCAGCCTGGAACGCACCTGGTCCTGGCTATTTGCGGCGTACACTCTGCCAGCCCTGTTGGCGCTGTGGAGCGGGTGGCGTGGGGTGGAGGAAACCCGCCCCCAGGCAGCCGTGCAGCCCGTGGAGAGTCGCCCGCTCTCCGGTCAACTGCTGGCCTTGATGGGGATCGTCTTCGTCACCGGCGCGTCCACCGCAATGGTCTGGCCGCTGCTGATGATCTTCCTCCAGGACGCGTTGCAGGCCGATGTGGCAGCCCTCGCCATCGCCTACCTGCCGGCCGCGTTGCTCAGCGCCTTCCTGCCGTCCCGATTGGGCCGCATCGCCGACCGGCTGGGGCGTAAGGGACCGATGGTGGCCGGGCTGCTCCTGGGAGCGCTGGCCTCGGCGCTGATTCCCCACCTGCGCAGCCTGCTCCCGCTGGCGGGACTCTGGGCCGTCGAGTCGCTGGGGTACGCTGCCTCGGTGCCGGCCGAGCGAGCCTTCGTCGCCGACATCGCGGGGGAAGACACACGAGGCACCAGCTATGGGCTCTACACCTTCGCCTACTTCCTGGGGGCTGCGATAGGCCCCTTCGCCGGGGGATGGCTCTACGATCACGCCGGTCACGCTACCCCCTTCTACCTGAATACCTTCGTTCTCCTGATCGGCGCGCTGCTGGTGGTCGCCATGCTGCGCGAGCAACCGGCAACTAACAGCTAGCAACGAGCATGATCCCACAAAAACTTTCTCTCACTAACTTCATGTGCTACCGCCACGCCGTGGTGGACTTCTCCGGCATCCACGTCGCCTGCCTGAGCGGCGATAACGGCGCCGGCAAGTCCGCCCTGCTGGACGGCATCACCTGGGCGCTGTGGGGCAAGGCCCGCGTCCGCCGCGACGACGGACTGATCCGCCTGGGCCAGGATGAGATGGAGGTGGATCTCATCTTCCAACTGGGGTCCGACCTCTACCGGGTGGTCCGCAAACGACGGGCGGGCAAGCGGGGCCGCTCCCTCCTCGACTTTCAGATCCAGGACGACAACCGCTGGCGCTCCATCGCCGAGAGCACCATCCGCGCCACCCAGGCCAAGATCGAACGGGTGCTCCGGCTGGACTACGACACCTTCGTCAACTCCGCCTTCCTACGCCAGGGTCG
Organism: Anaerolineales bacterium; assembly: GCA_015662065.1. Taxonomy (GTDB): domain Bacteria; phylum Chloroflexota; class Anaerolineae; order B4-G1; family DUEL01; genus SZUA-1492. Next base: position 2,067 of record DQUX01000168.1, read on the forward strand.
CGCCGATGAGTTCACCGTCAAGACCCCCGCCGAGCGGAAACGGGTGCTGGGAGAGATTCTGGGGCTCGATGTCTGGCAGGTCTACGAGGAACGGACCAAGAAGCGGCTGCGGTCGGTCCAGGGGGAAGCCCACGCGCTGGACCTGAGGCTGGAGGAGATCGAGGCAGAACTGGCCCGCCGCCCCGAGTACGAGGCCCAGGTCCAGGCCGCCCAGAAGGAGGTGATCGATCTGGACGAGGCCCTCCAGAAGGCCCAGGGGGCGTGGCAGGAGATGGAGATGGCCCGCGCCGAACTCCGCCACATCCGCGAGCAATTAGGGGAGCTGGACGACCGGATCGCCCAGGCGCGACGGGAGCGGGAGTCGCTGGCGCAGGAGCGGCGGGAGCGGGAGGCCCGTCTGGCCCAATACCGCGAGGTCCTGACCCAGGCCGACGAGATCGAGGCGGGGTTCGCCGTCTACCAGGAAGCGTCGGCGCGGGAGCGGGCGTTGGGGGAGAAACTGACAGCGCTGGCGGAGCTCAACGAGCGGCGCAATGGGCTGGAGGCTCAGATCGCCGAGGCCCGCCACGCCCTGGAGGTACAACGGGAATTGGCCGCTCAACGGGCCGCGGAGATGGAAGCCCAGGTCCCCTCCCCCGAGATACTTCAGCGGTACGAGGAACTCCAGGCGCGGGTGGCCCACCTGACCCAACTGCGGGAGAGCCGGGAGACGGCGCGGGCGGATCTGGCCCGACTGGCCGAGGAACGGGCGACGCTCCAGGCGGAGAACAAGACCCTTATGCCGGAGATGGAGGCTTTGAAGGAGCGGATCGACCTCCTGGAGCAGGCCGAGGCCGCCTGCCCCCTCTGTGAGCAGCCCCTCACCGAGGAAAAACGGGCCCAGTTGATCGAGGATCTGCGGGCGGAGGGGAAACGGAAGGGGGATGCCTACCGGGCCAACCGGGCCCGCCTGGAGGCGATCTCGACGGAGGTGGCGGGGCTGGAGACCCAGATCGCCGAGAGCGAGCCGCTTCTGCGGGAGCTGCCCCAATTGGAGCGGGAGGCGGCGGCGCTGGCGGAACGGATCCGGGCCGGCGAGGAGGCGAAAGCAGCGCTGGAAGCCGTCCGGGCCGAGCTGGCCCGGGTGGAGGCGGAGCTGGCAGCCGAGGCCTACGCCCCCGAGGCGCGGGAGGCGCTGGCGGTGGTGCTGGCCCAGGCGGCCGAGCTGGGGTACGATGCGGCGGCCCACGAGGCAGCCCGACGGGCGGTTGCCGAAGGTCAGGTCTTCGTCGAGCGAAAAGCCCAATTGGATGCCGCCAGGACGGGGGTAGAACAGGAAGAGGCGGCGTTGGCCTGGCTGAAGGAGGCCGACGGCCGGTGGCAGGAACAGGAGAGAACGGCCCTGGCCCGGCAGGCAGAGCTGGAGAGGGCCACAACAGCGCTAGAGGAACGGCTTAAGGAGGCCCCTGCCGTCGAGGAGGAACTGGTCCGGGTGCGGACCGCCGAGGCGCAGGCTCGCCAGCGACTGGGGGCCGCCCGGCAGCGGTTGGCCGCCTGCGAC
>DQUX01000354.1 GCA_015662065.1 Anaerolineales bacterium
CCGGCGCGCGCACCACCGAGAAGCCGGGACGCTCCCGGTGGACCTCCCGGCCCACCATCTCCACCCTCGCCAGCGCCTCCACGTAGCTCTGGATGAAGCGGAGGTTCTGCACCGGCGTCGTGATCTCGCCGTTCTCGATCAGGAAGGTCCCATCCCGTGTCATGCCGGTGATGACCGCTTCGCGGGGATGGACCACGCGGGTATAATGGAAGCGGGTCACGTAGAGCCCCCGGTCGGTGGATGCGATCATCTCCTCCACCGTGTGCTCCCCGGCCCCCATCGCCGGGTGCAGGGAGAGCGGACCGTAGGTGCTGGCGTTGAGCCAGGGGGAGAAGGGGTTAACGACCGGCAAGGCGTGACCTGTGGGAGTCTTACCGGCCTTTCCTGCCCAGCGCCGGTCGTAGACCGCATCCCCCACCACTCCCTCCCGCACGATCTCGACCCGCCGGCGGGGCGTGCCCTCGAAGTCGAAGGGGAGGGGCCAGCCGGCGGGGTCCCGCCCATCGTCCCAGATGGAGACCAGGGGGGACATCAGCCGTCGGCCCTGCCGGCCGGTCATCCAGCTCCGCCCTTCCCCCACCATCATTCCCCCGGCCATATAGGCCAGGAACGAGACGATGTCCCCGACGGCGTGGGGCTCCAGCACCACCGGGTAGACCCCCGGCTCCAGGGGCTGAGGGTTGCGTCCTCGCAGCGCCCGCCGGATCGCTTCCCGGCCCAGCCCCACCACGTCCACCTCCTCTACCTTCCAGGAGGCCCCGGCGGCGTAACCGGCGCTATCGTCGGTCATCACCACCGTGGTCAGGTCGGCGATAGTGGCGGGGTGGTAAGCGAAGAGGCCGAGGCTGTTGACGACGGCGAACTCATGAACGGCGGTGCGGAAAGCCCCGGAGGCGCTGACCCCCGCCTCCTCGGCCCGCCGGCAGACCTGGCCCACGTCCCGCGCCCGGTCGGCGGGGGCATAGGCAGCGGTTCGCTCGTCGAAGGCGGCCACCGGGTCCACCGCCATCGGTTCCGGGAGGCCCGGATAATCGGGGTCCTCGGGGCGCCCCCTGGGATCCCCCCCACAGGCGGCGGTCGCTGCCTCGGCCACCCGCTCCAGGCCCGCGTCGCTCAGGTCGTTGGTCGTCGCCACGCCGATGCACTTGCCCACCGCCGCCCGCACCACCACCACCGCATCCCTCTCGGCCACGTTCTGGTGGATCACGTTATTGGCAAACCGGGTGAGCCGTTCCTCCAGGCCGAAGAACACCACCTCCGTCTCGTCGGCCTCCGAAGCGGCGAACACCCGGTGCGCGATCTCTCGGATGGCTCCATCGCCGATCATTCAATTCCCTCCCAGTCCACAACTGCGTGTCGCTGCACGACCGTCAGCTCCCCGTCCTCCATCTCCAGGCCGAAGGCCGCCAGGTCCCACCAGCGCACCCGGCCGCTCACCTCCTCGCCGGTGCGGAGCCGTAAATGGGCCGCCTCGCCGCCATCCTGGGCTTGGTGCAGGTAGGCGCTGAGGGCCTTGCGGTACCTCTCCCGGTGGAACTGGAGCTTCTCCAGGGGAACGCCGTAGCAGGCGGCCAGCCGGGCCAGGACCTCGTCGTCCTCCCCCACCCGGCGGTACCGCTTCTCCAGTTGCCAGAGGGTGCCGGGGGGGATGCCGGCTCCCTCCTCCACGGTCATATTGTCCGGGCCACCACGGAGGGCCCGCAGATAGCGCAGCTCGTCCGCCAGGCTCATCCCCCACCTCCCGTCCGGCGGTAGTAGGCGATGGCCAGCTTGTTCAGAGTCAGTTCGGAGCCGTCGGCCTGCTGGATCGTGATGGTGTAGGGACCATAGCCGACCGGCGTTCCCTCATACCGCTCGCCGTTGAATAGGGTGAAAGCGAACCTGCTGCCTGCCGCCTTCACCCCGTCCAGGTACTCCATCTCGAACCGGTCCACCCCCTCCGGCAGGCAGGCCCACCGCCGGTCGATGGGCTGCTTGGGGGGACGCTCCTCGACGATGCGCTGCATGAAGTGGCGGTTCCACTTCCGCGCCTCCGCCACCGTCAATTGGTCCAGGGGCTTGCCGACCTGCTCCTCCAGGGCAGCCCGGTCCAGCCCGAAGCGGGCGGCCAGCCCCAGCATGTGGGTGATCTGGGTATCCCGGGCGGGGGGCGACGGCCGAGGCTTTCGCTTCTCCTTGGGCTTCTCCTTGGGCCTGGGCTTGCGGGGCGGGGCCTTCTCGGCCTGGGGGGGCAGCTTATCCCGACGGGGGGGCGGAGAAGAGCGAAGGTTGATATCCCACTCTCCCAAGAGGGCGCGGGCCAGCCGTCGTAGTTCGCCGGGCGGGATAGCCTTCTCGCCAGACTCATACTCCCGGATCGCATCGGCCGAGACCCCGCTTCTGGAGGCCAACTGGGCCACGCTCATTCCCTTTCGCTTGCGGATCTTCCAGAGGTCCTCAGGCATACCTTATTCCTCCACCTATCACGCAACCACGGAGTACAGAATACGGAGCATGTCGTTGTGTATTGCGTATTACGTATTGCGCACCCCCACCTGCACGTTTCGGAACCGGGCCGGGGCGGCGCCGTGGCCGGTGTGGGCCACCTGGGCGGGCTGCCCCTTGCCGCAGTTAGGGGTCCCCCAGACCCGCCAGTGGTCACCGTCGCAGATGGCATCGCAGGAGCCCCAGAACCGGGGGGTGATCCCCGTGTAGATCCCATTCTTCAGAAGGCGGCCCATCCGGCCGTTCTTGATCTCGTAGGCGATCTCGGTGCCGAACTGGAAGTTAAGCCGTTTATCGTCGATGGACCAGGAGCGGTTGGTTTCCATATAAACGCCCTCATCGGTGTCGGCGATCAGGTCCTCGAAAGTCCACTCCCCCGGTTCCAGGTTGATGTTGGTCATCCGGATCAAGGGGATACGGTCCCAGCCGGAGGCCCGCATCGCCCCGCCGGAGCGGGCCTCGGCGGGGTCCTCTCCCCGGAGCCTGGCCAGTTGGACCGCCGTCTCGCGGGAGGTGAGGTAGCCGACGAAGAGGCCGGCCCGGACCAGGGGGACCCGCTGGGCCGGCACACCCTCGTCGTCGTAGCCGAAGGTGCCCAGGCCGCCGGGGATGGTGGCGTCGGCGGTGAGGTTGACGATGGGGGAGCCGTAGCGGAATACGCCCAGCTTCTCGGGGGTGAGGAAACTGGTGCCGGCGTAGGCCGCCTCGCTGCCGAACACCCGGTCCAGCTCCGTGGGGTGACCGCAGGATTCGTGTATATGGAGGGCCAGTTGGGTGGGGCCGAGGATGAGGGTGGTCACCTGAGCCGGGCAGGGGTCGGCGGTGAGGAGGGCCACTGCCTCGGAACCGATCCGCTCCCCGTTCCCCGGCAGGTCCATCGCCAGCACCACCTCCCACCCACCGGTCCGCTGGTCGCGGGCGAAGGAGTTGGGGTAGGAACGTTGCTGGATCTCCCCGTCCCCCACCGCATAGGCGACGATCCCCCCGCCAGTCTCGACGATCTCCTGCTCGATGAAGGCGCCCTCGGTGCTGGCGAAGGTCTTGCTCTCCCGCCAGGCGACCACGGACCCCTGGGCGACGCGGACCCCCCGGACCCGCCGTATGGCCTCGTCGGCGGCCAGGAGGAGGGCCATCTTTTCCTCCATAGGGACGCTGAAGGGGTCGATCTCGAAGGGGGTGCGGTAGGTATCCCCGTGAGCCTGGGGCGGGCCGATATCGACCGGCTCCCTCCCGACGGCACTGCTGGCGCGGGCGATCTGGACCGCCTCCGCCGCCACCCGCTCCACCTCCCGTCGGGTGAGGAGGGAGCTGGCGGAGAAGCCCCAGGCCCCATCGGCGATCACCCGCACGCCGAAGCCCAGGGTCTCGGCGTCGGTCAGGCCGCTGACCGCCCCGTTGCGGACCGTCACCTGCTGGGTGCGGCGGTGGACGATGCGCACGTCGGCGTAGGTAGCGCCGCGGGCGCGGGCCGTGTCCAACGCCAGATAGGTCAACTCTTTCAAGATACACCTCCGTTGTGGCTCGGGAACCCTCTGCATCGGCCTCCATAAAGTATACTCCGGTTGGCAGAAATTGCCAGAGCAAGGCCCCGAAACACCCGGCGGGGGTACTGCCTCAGAGCAAAGCCCGGTCCTCGGGCGAGGCCGGGCCTGATGACCACTACGCTCGGGCGCTCACGCGCGGATCTCGCGCCGCTGGAAGAGCACGTAGCCCAAGGCGAACAGCAGGATAGTCGCAGCGACCAGCCCGGTCATATGCGGCCAGATGAGCAACAGACTCTGGCGCAGCGGCAACGGCGTGCCCAGCACTGCACCCTGGAGTTGGATCGGCAGCACCAGCCCTAGAGAACGCACGGTTGGCTTAAGCACAGCCAACATCGCTTCTGCGTAGAGCGTGTTGGGCGAGAGACGGACCAGCGCCATCTCCAGTTGAAGCTGCGTGGGAGGAGAGCAGGATGGTGATGCCGTCTGCCTTCAGGCGACAGATGATCTCCAGGAACTCCCGGGCGGCCTCCGGATCGAGCCCCTGGGTAGGCTCATCCATAATGATGAGCTGCGGCTGCTTGAGCAGCACGTCGGCCACACCAAGCCGCTGGCGCATACCTCGGGAGAAGGTGGACACCCGCCGATCGGCGACCTCGGCCAGGCCCATCTGGGCCAGCGCCGTGTCGATGCGCCGGTAGGCCTCCTCCCGGGCCAGGCCGTTCAGCTTGGTGGTGTAGATCAGATTCTCGCGGGCGGTCAGCCCCTCGTAGAAGCCGAGCCGCTCAGGCAGATAGCCTACGCGCGCTTTGACGCTCAGAGGTTGACGGGACGGGTCGAAGCCTAACACCTGCACGCTGCCTGCCGTCGATTCGCCGGCACCAAGGGGGATGCTGGTGACATCCTCCTGCCCGCCCAGCTTGAAGCTGACCTGGAACCCCGGGGGCGCTTCCGCGATCAGGTTGACCGATAGGTCCTCATCCCCCTAGTTCCTCAGCGTGGCGTTGTAGCGGAAGGTCGTGTTCAGCGTGCCCCTCAGTATGGGCAACTCCACCTCGAACTCCAGGCGGGGGGGGAGCTTCCCCTTAAACCACCAGTTCCAGGGGAAGCTCGACCTTCTCCCCCTCGCCGCGGACGATGACGGAGAAGTGATAGGTGCCGGGCTGGACATCCTCGGGCAGTTCGATTCTGAGGTCGACGGAGGTATCCCGGCCGGGCTCAATGTAGGCCGCTCGGATGACCTTGCCGCCCCCTTTGAAGGTGGCGGTCCACCCCTCGGGCAGGTCCCCCGTTGCCAAGCGCACGGTTTGTCCCACTGCCTCGGCGCGCAGGGTGAGCCCAAAGGTGACGTTCTCACCAATGGCCACTTCCTGGGCCGGATACCGGGTGAAGACGGTCAGGCTCTGCCCCTCATCTTGCGGCTGGGTCCCGCTTGTGGATTTGGTTAACCGCTGCCCCGCCGGTGGTGGACCCGCCGGCGGAGGTGCTTCACTCCACCTACGCGCCACCAGAGCGACTGCCTGGGAGCCAGTGTATGTATCTAGCACCGCTTCGTTAGATCGGCACAAGAGACATATTAGAGTTGTTGCACAATAATCGATAAGGGTGTATACTAGGCTACCATTGAGTGAGAAGAGGTAGCC
>DQUX01000240.1 GCA_015662065.1 Anaerolineales bacterium
CATAGAAGGGGAATTTAGGGTACAATTGCAGATAGGTCAGATACAATCAATAAAGTAGGGAACCAATGGAGGCAACGACAGGAAGCCGTCGGACCGATACCTGCGATGTGGTCGTGGTCGGCGCGGGGATCGTGGGGGCGGCAGTGGCCGTCCGGATCGCCCGGTTCGGGATGCAGGTGGCCGTGCTGGACGCCCAGAAGGTGGCCGGCGGGGCCACAGGGCGAAGCGCCGGGATGGTCGTCGCCGGCCTGCCCGGCCACTACCGGCGGGCGGTGAAGGCTTTCGGACGGGAACAGGCCCGCACCCTATGGGCGCTGACCATCGAGGGGCGGGAGCGGCTGGCCGAGAGCGCCAACCGCGTGGGGGTGACCCTGGAGCGGGTGGGCAGCCTGGCGGTGGCGGTGACGGAGGAAGAAGTAGAAACCTTGCGGGCGTCGGCGGAACTCCTGCGAGAGGACGGCTTCGACGCCTGGTTCGGCACCACCGACCCCCTGGGACGGGGCTTCCTGGCCACCCTTCGGCAGCCCGATGACGGCGTGGTGGACGTCGCGGAGCTGACCCGGGCGCTCCTCTCCTCGGCCCCCATCGCCGTCCACACCGACACCGAGGTCTACGAATTGGAGCCAACGGGAGAGGGAGTGCGGGTATGGGCCCAGGGGCGGAACGTGCGCTGCGGTAGGGTGGTGCTTACGGTGGACGGATACGCCTCCCTCCTGGACCCGGCCCTGAGCCAATGGGTGACGCCAGGGCGCGCCCTCATCGTCACCACGGAGCCGTTGGCCGGGGCAGGATTCCCCATCCCGTGCTACGCTAACTACGGCCACAAATATGCCTGCCCGCTACCGGATGGGCGCTGGGCCCTGGGAGCCTGGTGGCGCCCCCGTCCAGGGGCTGCCCCCATCGAACCGGACCAATCCCTCCGGGAGGGTCTGGGCCGCTTCATCACCCGCTATTTTCCAGAGGTAAGGGGACGCATCGCCGGCCGCCGCTCCGGGGTGATGGGCTTCACCTCCGACGGGATCCCCGTCGTGGGACGCCTCCCCCCCCCATCCCCCGTCGTCTTCGCCCTGGGGTTCGGCGGGTGGGGGCTGAGCTGGGCCTTCGTGGCCGCCGAGCGGCTGGTGGAGTGGATCCTTCAGGACACCGACCCCGGCATCCTCTCGGTGGAGCGACTTACCGGCAACCGGTAACAAGCAACGAGCAACCGGCAACCAGCAGCTACCTCACCGCCCGCGCGATAGCCTCGATGTGGGCGGGGGTGGAGCCGCAGCAACCGCCGACGACCCGCGCCCCCAGGTCCACGAACCGCCGGGCGTACTCCGCCATCACCTCCGGCGTGCCGTCGTAGAGGACCTCGTCTTCCACCATCCGGGGGAGGCCGGCGTTGGGCTTGACGATCAGAGGGACACCGGGCGCTGCCTCCCGCATCCGGCACACCGCCTCCTCGGTCATCTCCAGGCTGGCCCCGCAGTTGGCCCCGAACCCGTCCACCCTCAGCTCCGCAAGCACCTGCGCCGCCTGTTCCGGGCGGACCCCCATATTGGTCCGGCCTTTGGCGTCGAAGGAGAGGGTCACCGTGAGGGGCAGGTCGGGCGCGACCCGACGGGCCCCCTCCACCGCCGCCCGCACCTCGTCCAGGCTGGACATCGTCTCGATGTAAAGGAGGTCCACCCCGGCCTCGGCCAGACCGGCCGCCTGCTCGGCGAAGAGCGCCACCGCCTCCTCGTAGGTGCGCTTCCCCAGGGGGACCAGCAACTCCCCCAGCGGGCCGATGTCCCCGGCCACGTAGGCCCGGTCGGCGGCCGCCTCCCGGGCGATCTCCACCGCCCGTCGGTTGACCTCGGCCACCCGGTCGGCCAGGCCGGCGTGGCTCAACCGCGCTCGCGTCCCGCCGAAGGTGCAGGTCAGGATCAAATCCGCCCCGGCCTCGACGTAGGCCCGATGCACATCGGCGACCACCTCCGGCCGCTCCAGCACCCAGGCCTCGCCGGGGGTGCCCACAGGCAGCCCGGCAGCCTGGAGCATCGTCCCCATCGCGCCGTCGGCCACCAGGACCGGTCCATCCTTTAAGCGCGTCAGGAAGTCCATCACCCTACTCCCACCAACCGGCGCACCACCGTCACCGCCTCCCGAGCGTTCTCCGCGTACCCATCCGCGCCGATCCGCTCCGCCCACTCCGGCGAGGCGGGCGCTCCGCCGATGACCACCCTCACCCGCCCCCGCATCCCGGCCTCCTCCAGCGCCTCGATCACCGCCTGCTGATTGCGCATCGTCGTCGTCAGCAGGGCAGAGAGACCCACCACGTCGGCATCCACCTCCCGGGCCCTGGAGACGAAGGCCGCCGCCGGCACATCCACTCCCAGGTCGTGGACCACGAACCCGGCCGCCTCCAGCATCGTCGCCACCAGGCTCTTGCCGATCTCGTGGATGTCCCCCTCTACCGTGCCAATGACGACGACCCCCGGCGCGGACCGGACCTGCTCTCGGGCCACCATCTCCGGACCGAGAACCGACATCGCCGCCTTCATCGCCTCGCCCGCCATCACCAACTCAGGAATGAAATACTCGCCCTCCTCGTACAGCCTCCCCACCTCCTCCATCGCCGGGGAGAGGACCTGCTCGACCGCCCCCAGGGGGTCTGCCCCGGCGGAGAGGGCCCGGGCGGCGAGTTCCCGCGCCCGGTCGGGGTCGCCGTCTATGACGGCCTGGCTTAGGGGTTGGAGAAGTTCATCGTTCATCTCTAGCACCTCGTTGCTGGTTGCTGGTTGCTGGTTGCTGGTTGCTCGTTGCTCGCTGCTCGCTGCTCGTTGCTCGTTGGGGCAGTCGGTCCATTCCAGCGGCCTGGGCGGCCCGGAGAGTGATGGCGGCAAGCTCCGACACTACCTCAGGGGGGAGTTCTCTCGGCTCGTAGGCGGCGATCAGCGCTTCTGCCCGCTCATGGGCCCGCCGGACCACGTCCTTGCTCCCCTTCGCCTCCCAGTTCCGGCGGAAGTCCCGGTCCATCACCTCGCTAGGGATGAACAGTTCCTCTCGGTACCACCGCCGGGTGTGGGGGTTGGCCAGGAAGTTGCCGGCATGCCCCACCTGCCGGATCAGATCGACCGCCAGGGGGATTCCCCGCTCGGCGACGCCGGCCACCAGCCGCTTCGCCATCCCCACGATCTCGGCGTCGATCACCAGCTTCTCCAAACTGAAACAGCTCTCAAAATCCAGCATTCCGGGTCCGCTGATCATATTGATGCCGGCCAGCGCCCCCAGGACCGCGCCGATGCCGCTCTCAAAGCCGCACTGGGCGTCGACGATTTTTGCGTCGGACATCCCCAGGTAGGCGTGGGTGGGCAACCCCAGGTGCTTGCCTACCTGGGCGTAGGCACAGTCGATCATCATCGTCTCGACAGCCCCCATCGGCGTGGTGCCGGTGCGCATGTCGAAGGCGGCGGGGGAGCCGCCCCAGACGATGGGGGCGCCGGGGTTGGTGAACTGGTGGATGACCACGCCGCTCAGGTTCTCCGCCGCGTGCTGGACCACGGAGCCCAGCAACGTCGCCGGGCCGGTGGCCCCCGCCAGCGGCATGCTCACCAACTCCGCCGGTATCCGGTAGCGGGCACAGTCCATCAGGTTCTCGCAGGTGATCTCGGACCAGAGCAGCGGCGGGGAGGGGCAGACGTCGAAGACGGCGGTCGGTTTCTCCGCCAGCGCTTCCTCGCTGCCCGCCACCGCCACCAGCAGGTCCTTCATCACGTGCCAGGTCTCAACCCCGAAGGCCCCGGTGATCACCGGTTTCCCGGTATAGAGGAGGACCAGGTAGAGCCGATAGAGGTCGGCGATCTCCTCGGGCACATCGGCGCAGACCAGGGCGGTGCTGACCCCGTCCATCGGGAGAAGGGAGTCGGCCAGCTTGATGTAGCGAACGAAGTCGGCGGTGACCGGAGTACGGGAGGTCACGGCCCCGTGGTCGAGGATCTCAATGGCCGCCGAGCCGGGGTCGAAGTGGACGTTGTCCCCGCCGTAATGGACCGCAGGCCGGCCCTCGAAGTCGTACAGGTAGAAGGACTTGGGAGCCGTCTCCAGCGCCCGATGCACCAAGTCGGCCGGGATGCGAGCGACCTTGGCCTCCAGGTCGACCTGGGCTCCGTGATCTCCCAGCAGGCGGAGCGCCCGCTGTGAGTGGACCCGCACGCCGGGGTCCTGCAGGAGTTCGATGGCCTCCTCAACGACCCGACTCACCGTCTCCGGGGAGAGAAACTGAAGAGTTGGTCTGATCACGACATGTACCTCCTCCGGGGAGTGGATGCGGGCGCAAGTATATGCGGGCAGCCGGATTTCGTCAAGGATGGGCGCAACATCCTTGGCAACCCGTCCCCCTGTGGTATAATCCCTCGTTGTTGACTCAACGTCCTTCAGCAGGAGGCGAACCGGTGAAACTACACGAATACCAATCCAAGCGCATCTTCGCGCAGTACGGCATCCCCATCCCCGAGGGAGACGTGGCGACGACCCCCTCGGAGGCCCGTGCCATCGCCGAGCGGCTGGGCGGCCCGGTGGTCGTCAAGTCCCAAGTGCTGGTCGGCGGGCGGGGGAAGGCCGGCGGCATCAAGCTGGCCCGCACCCCCGACGAGGCGGAGCAACTGGCGGCCCAGATCCTCTCCCTCCAGATCAAGGGGCTGCCCGTGCGCAAGGTCCTGGTGGACCAGGCAGCCGACATCCGCCAGGAGATCTACCTGGGCGTGGTGGTGGACCGGGCCGCCGCCCGGCCGGTGATGATGGCCTCCTCCGAGGGCGGCGTCGAGATCGAGGAGGTGGCCCGCGTCAACCCCGAGGCCATCAAGAAGGTCCACATCGACCCCTTCATCGGCCTGCGCTCCTACCAGACCCGCCGGCTGGCCAAGGGGATCGGGCTGGATCCGGCCCTGCACCGGCCGTTCGACCGGATCGCCCGGGGGCTGTACCGGGCCTTCGTCGAATCGGATGCGTCGCTGGCGGAGATCAACCCCCTGGTGGCGACCGGTGAGGGAGGGGCGCAGGGCCTTGCACCCCTACTGGCGGTGGACGGCAAGATGATCCTGGACGACAACGGCCTCTCCCGCCACCCCGACCTGGCCGAGATGCGGGACATCGACGAGGAGACCCCCACGGAGCGGGAGGCCCGCGAGGCCGGGCTCTCCTACGTGCAGTTGGACGGCGAGATCGGCTGTATGGTCAACGGGGCCGGGCTGGCGATGGCGACGATGGACATCACCAAGCACTTCGGCGGCGCGCCGGCCAACTTCCTGGATATCGGCGGCGGGGCGAAGGCAGACCGGGTGGCGGCGGCCCTGAGGCTGATCCTGGCCGATCCCAACGTCAGGGCGGTTCTCTTCAACATCTTCGGCGGCATCACCCGCTGCGACGAGGTGGCGAAGGGGATCCTCACCGCCCTGGAGGAGGTCAAGCCCCAAGTCCCGATGGTCGCCCGTTTGGTGGGGACCAACGAGGAAGAGGGGCGGCGGCTCCTGGAGGAATCGGGCTACGCGATGATCACCGCCACCACCCTGGCGGAAGCAGCCCAGAAGGCAGTGGCGGCGGCGCGGAACCCGTAACACGCAACACGCAATGCGCAATATACGCTCCGTATTACGTATTTCGTGACATAGGAGTGGGAAACCGATGGCTATTCTAGTGGACAAGAACACCCGCCTCGTCGTCCAGGGCATCACCGGGCGCGAGGGGGAGTTTCATTCACGGCAGATGTTGGAGTACGGCACACAGGTGGTGGCCGGGGTGACCCCCGGCAAGGGCGGCCAGACCGCCTGCGACGGCCGGGTGCCGGTGTTCGACACGGTGCGGGAGGCGGTGGAAGCGACCGGGGCCAACAGCTCCGTAGTCTATGTACCGGCCCGCTTCGCACCAGACGCCATCCTGGAGGCGGCCGACGCCGGGGTGGACCTCATCGTCTGCATCACCGAGGGGATCCCGGTTATGGACATGATCCGGGTGAAGGCGTATCTCGATCAGAAGGGAGCCCGGCTGGTCGGCCCCAACTGCCCCGGCCTTCTGACCCCCGGTGAGGCGAAGGTAGGCATCATGCCGGGTCATATCGCCACGCCGGGCCCGGTAGGGGTCGTCTCCCGCTCCGGCACGCTGACCTACGAGGTGGTCTACGCGCTGACGGCGCGGGGGATGGGGCAGACGACCTGCGTGGGCATCGGCGGCGATCCCATCATCGGCACCCGCTTCGTGGATGTCCTGGAGATGTTCGAGGCGGACCCGAAGACGGAGCGGGTGGTGATGATCGGCGAGATCGGCGGCAATGATGAGGAAATCGCGGCGCGGTTCATCGCCGAGCGGATGACCAAGCCGGTGGTGGCCTTCATCGCCGGGCAGACCGCGCCGCCGGGCAAGCGGATGGGCCACGCGGGGGCGATCATCGAGGGAGGCGAGGGCACCGCCGCGGGAAAGATCGCCGCGCTGGAAGCGGTGGGCGTGCAGGTGGCCGAGCACCCCGAACAGGTCGCGGAGCTGGTGGCGACCGCCGGCTAGCCCTCGCCCCATCCCATTGAGTAGGGGCGCAGCATGCTGCGCCCCTACAGCCTCCGCTCGTAGATTCGGTGCGCCTTGTAGAAATCCGCCCCCAGCGCCTCCAATTCCTGCATCATCTTCGTGTTCTGCTCGTTGATCTGCACCAGGTCGGCGTGGAGAAAACCCCGCTCTTTAAACGTCTTGAACATCTCATAGTAGAGAACAGCGTTCGCGCCCAGCCCCCGGTACTGGGGGAGGATCCCCGCCCCGTTGAAGTTGATCCAGCGGGTGCGGCGAAACTCCCACAGAAGCAGCGCCCAACCGAAGGGATAGAGCCGCCCCTTACAGCGCCGCAGCGCCGCCGACACATCGGGGAAGCCCAGCAGGAAGCCGACGATCTGCTCCCCCTTGGCGACGACCTTGACCAGGTCCGGCCGGGTCAGCGAAATGAGGCGGTCGGCGACCTTTACCGCATCCTCGCCGGTGATGGGCACGAAGTCCCGGTTCTCCACAAAGGCAGCGTTGTATGCTTCAATCACGCGGGGGGCGATCGCCCGTAACTCGTCCTTGGTGCGGAAGCGAAGCACCTTAAACCCCCGTCGCTCTTTCACCTTCTCTGCAATGCGGCGGAACCGCTCCGGGAGCTGAATGTCGCCGGGCAGATAACAGGATAAGTAGTCGGTCTGTTTCCGGAACCCCGCGTCCCGGATAAAACCGTCGTAGTAGGCGTAGTTGTAGGCGACCCCCATCGCCGGGCGATGCTCAAAGCCCTCAACCAACGCCCCCAGCGCATCCCCGGCGGCGAACCCCTCGGGGCCGCTCATCTCCCCCAATCCCCGGCTCCGGGCCCAATCGAAAGCGGCGGCGAATAGAGCGCGGGCGACCTCGATATCCTCTACCGCCTCGAAAAGGTAGAAAAACGCCCCCCGCCTGCCCCGGTAAGCGTTCCGCTTGCGCGGCTCCAGGACGGCGATCCGTCCGACCACCTTGCCCCCCTGGAGGGCCAGGAAGAAATCGGCATCGGAATGGCTGTAGAAGAAGTGGCGCTCCCGGTCCAACTGCTTCCGCGCGCTGGAGACCAGCGGTGGGACCCACTGGGGGCAATCCCGGTACAGCCGGAAGGGGAACTGGACAAACCGCTCCACATCGCGGGGGTCGCTCGTATCTACCTTATGGATCTCCATCGTTTATCTTCCTCCCTTACAGGCGCGGCGCGCCTGGGAGCCGTTAAAGGGGCCAAATCGTGCCGGGAATCCGGTCCGATGGGTATGAGAACGGCCGGTTGGGGAAGTGCATCGCACCCTCCCACCGCCCCGTGTGGCTGTAGTACTAAGATGGGGCGGCGAAGTAGCCGGCCGCCAGCACCCCCGGCCCGGCATGGACGACGATGGCGGGGGGCAGGAGATAGATAGGGACCTCGGACAGGCCCAGCGCGTCGGCGAAGTCGGCGGCCAGGGCCTGCGCCTCCGCCTCGGCGTCGGCGTGCATCACGCAGAGGAGGGCGTCGGGGCTGCGGGGGCACCCCTCCAGCACCAATTCCCGCAGCCGGGCCAGCGCCCGTCGCTTGGTCCGTTGCTGCTCCAACGGCTCCACCCGTCCGTCCTCCAGCGTGAGGATGGGCTTGACCTGCAGGAGCCCTCCCAGCAGGGCCTGCGCCCCGCCGATCCGCCCCCCCTTGTGCAGATACTCCAACGTGTCCACGACGAAGAAGACCCGTTGGCGGGCCATCAGATCCCGCACCCTCTCCACGATCGTATCCGCGTCCATCCCCTCCCGGGCCCACCGGTCGGCCTGGAGAACCATAGTCGCCAGCGGCCCGGCGATGGTGCGGGTGTCCACCACGCGGATGTTGGCGTCGGGGAAGTCCTGCGCAGCGACGGTGGCCGAACGGACAGTGCCGCTGAGCTCGGTAGAAGGGTGCAAGCAGATGATCGTATCCCCCTCCGCCACCAGACGTTCGAAGACAGGGGTGAACAGGGCCGGGGGCGGCGCTGCGGTCTTAGGGAGAACCGGTGAGGCGCGCAGCTTCTCCAGGAAGGCGGCGGTGTCCAGTTCCGTGTCGTCCCGGTACGACTCCTCGCCAAAGATGATGATCTGAGGCAGAACCGGGATGTCGAGTTCCACGGCCTGGTGCAGGGGAAGACCGGAGGTCGTGTCGGTGACAATCCTGATCATCCGGCAACTCCATATTTTCCTGGTAGCCGGCCAAATGACTGCACGAAGGGCGTGTCCTCCCTCAAGCGACGGCGGCCGCCGTCCGCCGCTCCCTCCGTCGCTCCCACATCACTACCAACGGCACCGCGATGAAGATCGATGAATAGGTCCCACTGAGCATCCCGACCAGCATCGTGGAGATGAACGGCCGGATCGTCTCGCCGCCGAAGAGGATGATGGCGACCATCACAAAGATGGCGTTCAACTGCGTCGCCAGAGAGCGGTGTATCGTCTCCAGAATAGACCGGTTGGCTACTCGCCCGAAGGACTCCCCCCGGTAACGGGGAAGATTCTCCCGAATGCGGTCGAAGACGACGATGGTATCCTGGACCGAGAAGCCGCTGACGGTGAGGATGGCGGTCAGGAACAGCGCGTCCACCTCCCAACCCTGGAGAATCCCCATCAGGACGTAGAACCCCAGGGCGACCAGGATGTCGTGGAGCATCCCGATGATGGCCGCCGCGCCGTAGCGGAAGGCGTGGGGAACCCGGCGGAAGGACCACCAGATAAAGGCCAGGATGATGACCGACGCCACAGCCACCGCCATCCCCGCCGCCCGGGTCACCTCGCCGCCGACGATAGGGGAAACCGCCTCATAGGTCAGAAGGTCCCGGTTCACCGGCGCGACCTGCGCGTCCAGGTCGGCGAGGATGGCCTGAACCTGCTCCGGGGCCGCCTCCCTCGTGCGGACCTGCCAGGCGTTCTCCTCCGGCGCGCCCAGCCGCTGCACGATGGCCTCATCCAACCCGTGGGCGGCGAAGACCGCCCGGATGGCCGCCTCCTCACCAGGGCGGTCGAAGTGGAGGACGAAAAGGCTACCGCCGGTGAAGTCGATGCTCATCCGCACCGGCGCTCCGAAACGGACCAGGCTGAAGAGCATCGCCGCGATGCCCAGCAGGACGACGGTCCCCGAACCGATGAAGTACCAGCGTCGCTTCTCAACGATGTTGAACATTCCCCTGCTCCTCTACACGCCCAGCAGCCAACGCCGGGAGCGTAGCCAGTCGCCCGCTAGGTGGAAAGCCAACCGCACGAAAGTGCGCGTCGCCACCACGGCGGTGAAGAGGTTGATGACCGTGCCGATGGCCAGCGTAAGGGCGAAACCCTTGACCATACTGGCCCCGAAGTTGGTGCCGAAGAAGTACAGCACGGCACAGACGATGAGCGTGGAGACCTGCGAGTCGCGGATAGAGGTCCAAGCCCGGCTGAAGCCGGCCTCGGCCGCCGCCCGCAGGCCCCGCCCCGCCCGCAGCTCCTCCTTCATCCGCTCGAAGACCAGGATGTTGGCATCCACCGCCATCCCGGCCGAGAGCAGGAACCCGGCGATGCCCGGAAAGGTCAGCGTGACGGGGAGCAGCTTGTACAGGGCCAGATTCAGCAGAGCGTAGATAACCAGAGCCACGTCGGCCAGACCGCCCGGCAGCCGGTAGTAGATCAACATAAACAGCAACACGACGGAGAGGCCGACGACGCCGGCACGGATGGATCGCCCCACCGAGATCTCCCCCAGCGTCGGGCCGACGGTGCTGATCGTCTCCACCCGCAGCGGCACCGGCAGCGCGCCGTAGTGGAGCTGGATCGCCAGATTGCGCGCCTCCTGATAGGTGGCGTTCCCCAGCGAGATCGTCCCCCGCCCGTCGGGAATGGCGTCCCGAATGACCGGGCAGGAGATGACCTCCTTGTCCAGAACGATGCAGAGGTATTGCCCCACGTGGGAGGCGGTGTACTCGGCGAAGGTGGCCGCCGCATCTGGGTACAGCTCGAAGGGGATCTGATACTCATTGGTTTGGGATCGATCCAACCCGACCTGCTTCAGCCCCGCGCCGGTGAGGATCGTCTCGTACACCCGGTCGCCGGTCGTGGGCGTGACCGGCGCAGTGGGCGTCACCCCCGCCGTGGACGTGAGGGGCGATGCCGGCGTGATTGGGCCGGTGAGGGCCACCCCGGGGGTCGGCACCAGGGCGGGCGTGGCCGTCGGCACCGCCGTGGGCTCCCCTATGGACGGCCCGCCCAGCGTCGTGCGGACCACCGTCCCCTCCGGCAGCCAGGTGTAGCCAGCGTCGATGAACTCCAAGAGCGCCGTTCCCCGGATCGCCTCGACCGCCAGTTCGGGGTCCTCGATCCCCGGTAACTCGACAATGATCCGCCGGTCCCCCTGGGCCTGCACCACCGGCTCGGTGAGGCCCAGGCCATTGACCCGGTTCTCAACGATCCGGCGGGCGGTCTCCATCGCCACCGGGTCCGCCGCCTGGCCCTCCGGGATGTCGGCGGCCAGGAGCACCTTGAGGCCGCCCCGCAGGTCCAGTCCGTAGCGAATGGCGATCTCGCGCCCCCCCTCCGGCCGCCAGAACTGAAGGTTCTCAAACCAGGCCGGATGATCCACATCCAGGTCCACGTATAACGCCAGGCCAGCCAGGACAACGATCAAGACCAGCAGGGCAATGTTCCTTCTATCCATAACTTTCACGCGCCCCCTTGCGCAGACAATAGGAAACGGAGTGGATTATAGCCGAGGGCAAACGTTCTGTCAAACAATTGACATCTCTCCCACCCAATGCTATACTCGCGAGAGCGAGACGACATCCCGCCTACGCTCCCCAGGACGGAGGTGACGATGGACAAGCCCACTCCCCAGGTTGATTACCTTTTCATCAGCGATCTGCATGTCTCCCTTGGATACGACCCCGAACGGCGCGCCTACCACGCCCGCGAGGATTTCTTCTTCGACGACGCTTTCTTCCGCTGGCTCCAATGGGCCAATGGGACCTGCCCCCCAGACCGGCGGTGGGAACTGGTCTTCGTCGGCGACGGCTTCGACTTCCTCCCCGTCGACCTAGAGATGGTCCACCGGTATTTCGAGGCGCGGGACCGCCGCTGGAAGGAGCTGGACCCGGCCGATCGGGGCCAGGCAGTGGCCTACTGGCGGCGGCAGTTCGGCGGCGATGAGCATCTCCCCCCTCACGAACGGGTCCCCGACTGGATACGCTGGCTCTTCTTCGAGGACGACGCGCGGGAGGGACGGGTCCGGCTGACCCCTGCCCCACGCAGAGAGCTGCTGACGATGGCCCCGGAGGCCATCGCTCCCGATTGGGCGGTCCACCTCTACGGCGGCCTCGACCCCTCCATCGAGGAAGCAGCTCGGGAGATCGCCCCCGCTTTCGGGCTGGGGCGGCCGCTGAGGGAACCGGAGGTGGCCTTCCAGGTCGTGGAAGGCGAGGCCCCCCCCAGGCCAGAGCGGGATCGATTGCAGGAGGAAACCTTCGAGCAACGGTACGGCTTCCTGCCCACCCAGGCTAAATCCATGGCCCGCCTATACTTCATCTATCGGGGCCATCCCGTCTTCTTCCGCGCCTTGGCTTGGTTTGTGGGTCAGGGCCACCGGGTGACCTTCCTGCGCGGCAACCACGACCTGGAGCTCTTCTGGCCGGGGGTGCAGGCACTGCTTCGGCGATTCGTGGCCCGGGAGCACCCGGCCGCCTTCGACGACCGGCCCTCCCCCCCTCCCCTGCCCGACCTGGATGAGCGGATCACCTTCCGGCCCGGCTGGTTCTACTACCGGCCTGGCCTGTTCTACGCCGAGCACGGCAACCAATATGAGCCGATCAACTCCTGCCCCAACTTCCTCCGTCCCCTCCTGCCCACCGACCCCCGGCTCCTCAACCCGCCGGTGGGCAACGTGGGGGTGACCACCGTCGTCGCCAATATGGAAGACGAATACCCGGAATGGGAGAACCGGGGCAAGCACGCCGTCGTTATCAAGGAACTGGTCCGCCGCTACCCCCACCAGGCGTTCCTCATCGTCACCCGCCACGTCCGCGACTTCCTGTGGATGGCCCAGCGGCTCTGGCAGGCCACCCAGGGAGAGAAGCAAGAACCGACCGAGGAGGACTTCCGCCAGTACGCATCGTCGGTCGGCCTCCCCCCGGAGACGGTGAGGGCCATCT
Source organism: Anaerolineales bacterium (assembly GCA_015662065.1). Classification (GTDB taxonomy): domain Bacteria; phylum Chloroflexota; class Anaerolineae; order B4-G1; family DUEL01; genus SZUA-1492. Next base: position 12,657 of record DQUX01000240.1, read on the forward strand.
ATTACGAATGGGATCCCCCGCTCCTGGTGCGACACCCCCTGGCCTGGTTCCTCTTCAGCCCCGGCGGCCACGTCCTCAAAGCGCTGCTGGTCCTGCTCGTAGCCGCCCTCGCGGTGGGCGGGGGCCTGCTCTGGTACCTGGTGATCGCCCCCTTCTTAGCCAGCCTGATCCCGCCCAACTTCCTCTCCACCACCATCGGCCCGGCGCTGCAACTTCTGGGGAAGATCCTCCTGTGGCTCCTGCCCCCCCTGGCCCTGGAAGCGGTGCGCCGCTCCCTCGCCCGGTGGTATCCCCATCCCCTGATGTACTGGGCCGCCCGACGGGTCCACAGACACCTACGGGAGACGGATCGCCATCTGCGCTTCTACATCCTCGGCCACGACCATAAGACCGACGTGCGGATCGTGGAGCGCAAGCCGGACCACAAGCACGTCTACTACCTGAACACCGGCTGTTGGTTCCCCGAGTTCGTCGAGGGAACCCGGCGGCTGCAGACCTTGGGTCAGGACGTACAGTTCACCTTCGTGCGACTGGTTCAGCGACAGGAGGGTGTAGAGGCCGATCTACTGCGCTGGAACGACGACGCGGGCCGGGCCGAGCAGCAGATCGTGCCGCCCGCCCGACCGGAAGAGTAGTTTGGCAATGTCACATTATGCTCTGAGGGGGTCTGTGACCCCCGACTTGGGCTGAAAACGGTAGTTTCGGCCGGAGACGCAGGTCGCAGACCCGCCGGGAGCCTTCAAACAATTCCAAGGAGGAAAAGGAACCTATGGCCGTCAAATTCCCGTCGGATGAATGGATCAAAGCGCTCAGTGCACAGCTCAACGCCAGCGAGGCCTACGAGAAATCGGCCAGAGACTGGGAAGGGGACTTTGTCTTCGTGGTGGAGCCAGACGACGCCTACCCGGAGACCGCCTACCTGTTCCTGGCCCTCTATCACGGCAAAAGTCCCGATGCGGCGATGGTGGCGAGCGAGGATGAGCGGGAGGTGGAGTACGTCCTCCGCGCTCCCTTCAGCACGTGGCGCCAGGTCATCGAGGGAAAGCTGGATCCTATCCAGGGGATGATGACCCGCAAGCTGAAGCTGAAGGGCAATATGATGAAGATTATGCGCTACCCCAAAGCGGCCCAGGAGATCGTCGCCTGCTGCGCCCGGGTGCCCACCGACTTTGGATAGGAGGGATAGCCCGATGTGGTACTTCGTCTCCCCCGAGATCGTCTTCGGCGAGGGAGCGCTGGATGCCCTCGACGAGCTGGAGGGAAAGCGGGCCCTGATCGTCACCGACGCCACGCTGGTCGAGCTAGGACTGGTGGACCGGGTGAAAGTCCACCTGGATAACGCCGGCATCGAGGTGCACCTGTTCGATGAGGTGGAGCCCGATCCCAGCGTGCCCACCGTGCGCCGGGGGGTGGAGGCGGCCCGGGAGTTCCAGCCGGATTGGATCGTCGGCCTGGGAGGCGGCTCTCCAATGGACGCGGCGAAGGCAATCTGGGTGCTATACGAGCGGCCCGATCTGGAGCCGGCCGAGATCAACCCCTTCATCCGTCTGGGGCTCCGCCAGAAGGCCCGCCTCATCACCATCCCCACCACCAGCGGCACCGGGGCGGAGGTGACCTGGGGGATCGTGCTGACCGACCCGGAGGAGCAGCGCAAGATGGGGCTGGGCAACCGGGAGAACGTCGCCGACATCGCTGTTGTGGATCCGGCGATGGCGGCGGGGATGCCCCCCCAGTTGACCGCCGACACCGGCCTGGACGCCCTCACCCACGCCGTTGAGGGGTACACCTGCACCTGGCACACCGACCTGACCGACGGGCTGTGCGTCAGCGCCGCCCGCCTCATCTTCCAGTACCTCCCCCGCGCCGTCGCCGACGGCTCCGATATGGAGGCCCGCGAGCGGATGCACAACGCCGCCACCTGCGCCGGGCTGGGCTTCGGCAACAGCATGGCCTCGATGGCCCACGCGATGGCCCACGTGTTGGGCGCAGTGTTCCACGTCCCCCACGGCCGCGCCGTGGGTATCTTCCTTCCCTACACCATCGAGTTCGCCGCCAGCGAGGCCCCCGACCGGTTCGCCGAACTGTCCGGCCTGCTCAACTGCTCCCAGGAGGAAGGGGAGAAGGGAGCGCGGGCGCTGGCCGAGTCGATCCGCTGGCTATGCCGGGAGATCGGCAGCCCCACCGGCGTCGCCGAGGCCGGCATCGACCGGGAGGGCTTCGAGGAGCAGTTGGAGAAGCTGGTGGAAGACGCCTTCAACGACACCCAGATGGTCACCACTGCCCGCTCCCCCGCCCACGACGAGTTGCGTCAGCTCTTCCTGCACGCCTACGAAGGGAAACCGGTCGATTTCTGATCGCCGAGACGCTGAGAACACCGAGGACACTGAAAACACCGGCAGATGTGCCTTCTCTGCGCCCCCTTTGACCCGGGGCTGGGCCGCGGTAGTCTTCCGGTGAAGTGTTGTTGTGCGCAAACCCGCCCAGACGCGAACGTCCGGGCTCACAAACCAAACCCTGCGGGCTGAGGGCCGGCCCCCGAAGGGGGCTTTGCCGACCGAGCCGGGCGGTTAGGTGCCCGGCGGGATGGGCAACCAATACCAACGCTCAAGAGGGAGACTGCCTGGGCCGCGCACATCGTTAAAGGAGGATCATATGCCACACTTTCGCACCGAGGCGGAGAGGCTACGGGATCGACTGATCGCCTGGCGGCGGGATTTCCACATGCACCCAGAGCTGGCCTTCGAGGAGCAGCGGACCGCCGGGATCGTCGTCGAGCACCTGGAACGGCTGGGGTACCGGGTGAGGAGGGGAATCGCAAAGACGGGCGTGATCGGCGTCCTGGAGGGAGGCAGGCCCGGCCCGGTGGTGATGTTTCGCTTCGATATGGATGGGCTGCCGGTCACCGAGGAGACCGGGGCCGAGTACGCTTCCCGGGTGCCGGGACGGATGCACGCCTGCGGCCACGACGGCCACGTGGCTCTGGGAATGGGGCTGGCGGAACTGCTGGCTGCTCGACGAGAAGAGATGGCCGGCACAGCCGCGCTGCTCTTCCAGCCCGCCGAGGAGGGGGGCAATGGGGCCGAAGTGATGGTCCAGGAGGGGGCGCTGGAGAACCCCCGACCCGACGTCTTCCTGGCCACCCACGTCTGGATCGAGAAGCCGGTGGGGACGGTGGACGTGAGCCCCGGCCCGGTGATGGCGGCGGCGGAGAAGTGGACCTGCACCATCCACGGGCAGGGCGGCCACGGCGCCCTCCCTCAGCAGGCAGTGGACCCCATCGTGGCCGCCGCCTATGTGGTGACCGGTCTGCAGACGGTGGTGAGCCGCAACGTGAACCCGCTGGACACGGCGGTGGTGAGCGTCGGATCGATCCACGGGGGCGATGCCTTCAACGTTATCCCTCCAGAGGTGCAAATGACCGGCACCATCCGCACCTACCAGCCGGCCACCCGAGAAACTGTCCTGCAGCGGGTGCGAGAGGTGATCGATGGGGTGGCGACCGCCTGCGGAGCCCACGCCGAGCTGGAGATCACCCCGCTCACCCCCCCTGTGATCAACGACCCGGAGGTCGTCGAAGTGGTCCGTCGGGCAGCGGAAGCGGTGGTCGGTCCGGAGCAGGTTGGGTCCGGCGAGCGGACGATGGGCAGCGAGGACGCCGCGTTCTTTATGGAAGAGGTGCCGGGATGCTATTTCTTCCTGGGCGCGGCCAACGCCGAGAGAGGACTGACCGCCCCCCACCATAACCCCCGCTTCGACTTCGACGAGGAATCGCTGGTGCTGGGGCTGACGATCCTGGCTGAGGCGGCGGGGGCATACCTGCTGTGAGCTCGATCTCTCCAACCACCACGTGGTCGGCCACGGGGGCCCCTCCCTCGCCCACCACCGGCAGTCGCTCCATCGTCGCCAACAGGTAGACGCCGACGATGACCCGGTACCGGCCCGGCGGGGCCTCTGGCGCGAGGAGGACCTGGTAGGGGTCGGTGATCTCCTGGCCTGGCTTCCACTGAGAAGTGGGTAGGGTCCCCTGCACCGGCCAGCTATCCACCTGGCCGTGCAGCCGCCCATCCGGCCCCAGGAGCTGGACGGTGACGGTGTAGTCCTCCTCCATCATCCGTAGCGCTCGCCACCGCAGCGTGACGGGTAGGACTTCCCCCGGACGAAGCCGCTCCGCCCCCACCGCCGCCGCCACCAGCAGCATGCGACCGTCGAAATCGGCCAGCCCCCCCGGGCTGGGTCCCACCTCCACGGCCGCCAGCACGCAACCATCGGTCGGGCGGGCCAACCAGCGACAGCGGGCCCCCCACCCCCTACACCCTACCCGCAGACGATAGGTCCCAGGTACGTCGGGGGCCGCCAGCCACACCCGGCTCCATGCCACCCCCGGCGCGACCCATCCCTCCGCTCTGCCCACGGCCTGTCCGGCCTCGTCTACCCATTCCAGACGCACCGCCCCCCCGTCCTCCACGCCCGCCCACGCCAGGTCCACCGCCACCGGGGAGCCGGCGGGGACCGCGGCTGGCAGGTCGTACCCCATCAGCCACGCCTTCTCCAGGAGTATCTGCACCCGGTGCGGGAGCTCGCCCCCCGGCTCCCCTCCCTCCACCTCCACCTGCGCCAGCCCCCACCAGATATCTCCTCCGTCGGCAGCCACCCCCTGCTCGGAGAACCGGGGGAAGAGGGCCACCTCCAGGCTGTAGCTCCCCGGCGGAAGCCAGGGGGGGATCGGCACCGGATGGTAGTCGGCCACCACCGCGCCGGGCGGCCAGCCGTTGGTGGGGTAGTGCCTCCCCACCGGTCGGACGCCGTCGGAGACCCAGGCCACCTCCCCGGCCCCATCCACCAGCCGTAGCCGCACCTCCAGGTCCTCCCGAGGGACGGCCGCCGCCCGCCAATAGAGAGTCAGGTGATAAAGGGAACGACCCTGGGGGTCCAGTTCCAGATCGAAGGCCATCAGCTCCACCGGCCCAAGGGTCGCTCCCGCCGTCTCCGCCCCCGGCGGCGGCTCCGCCCGCGGCTCCGTCCCCACCTCCACCAGCGGCCCCAGCGAGCGGAGGTGGAAGCTCTCCAGGTGGGGCAGGTAGCGGGCCAGGTAGACCGTCTGCCCGGCCGCCAGCCGGGCCGCCAGGTCGGCCCGGTACTCCTCCTCGGTGAAATGGACCACCAGGTCCAGGTCGGGCCGCAGCCCCTCAACCTGCTGGAGGTAGTAGAGGGGGGCGAACTTCTCCCCGTCGGCCAGGATCGCCGCGCCCGGCCTGATGGGCAGGCTCAACACGTACCGCCCCCACCGCTCCGCCTCCACCCGCCCGCTCTGATCAACCACCGGAAGATTGAGCCAGATCCGGCTGAGGGGGAGGAGGGCGAAGAGGGCGATCAGGCAGGAAGAGAGGAGCTTAACCCCGCCCCTGCCACCCTCTCCCCCTCTCCCGGTGGGAGAGGAGGAGGGGGAAGGGAGAAGGAGTGAGGTCGCCGCCCCTAACGCAGCCGTCCCCACCCCCACCCCCATCCACAGCGCCAGGATGAGGTGGGCTGGCAGCAGGAAGACGGAGATGTCCGGCACTAGGTAGATCAGCCCGTAAAAGGCATAGGCGAGGAAAGCCAGCCCGCTCACTAGCGCCAGCCGGGGCCGACGCGCCCCGAGCCAGCCCAGCCCCACCACCGCCAACATGACCCCCACCCAACCGAACGGCTCCAGCAGCATCCGTCCCACGATAGCGTACCGGGTGGGATCGCGCAGGAGCGCCGGTTGGAGCGCACCGCCGAACTGCTGCCCGGTCACGTAGGCGAGGAACTCCCCCGCCCTCATCCATCGCCCGTCGTGGAGGGCGGGCCAGCGGAGGGGGATGTAAGCGTAGAGAGACAAGCCCAACAGGAAGAGGAGCCCGCATCCCAACCACCCCCACCACTCCATCCGGGGGCGGGCGAGGAGGAGGATCAGCACCAGTGCCGGGAAGAGGAGCACCGTCGTCAGGTGGTTGGTGAGGGAGAGGCCCGAGAGGAGGGCCAGCCTCCACACCACCCGCCTCCCCCCCCTGCCCTCCAGTACCGTCGTCGCCAGCAACAGGAGCCCGGAGACAAAGAGGAGGTTCAGCGCGTAGACCTCCGCCACCACCGTCTGGGACCAGAAGACCCGGGAGAAAGCAAAGGCAAGAGCGACCAATAGCTGCGACGCACCCCCGACGTCCGTTGCTCTCCCCCTAACTCCCCCTTGGACGATGGCTCTGCGTCGTGCTCCTCCCGATAGGTGCGTCGCAGCGGCCCTGCCAGCCCGCCCGCCCGGACTGGCGGGCGAAGCGTTTTCACGCCGCCCCCCTTCCGGTGGGTGCATCACGGCGGCCGGATGTTTCCTTCTAAACGCAAAGAGGGCTCTTTTTATTCCCCTTCGCGGCCTTTGCGACCTTTGCGGTCGGGACGGTGGATCGTCGCCAGGGGCGAACACGCGTCCGAGAAGCTCATGGAAGAGAACCACCGCCCCCGTCCCAAAGACAGCCGAGGTCATATTCACCCGCCAAGCCACCGAGCCGAAGGGGAGCAGGGAGAAGAGCTTGCCCAGGAGGATGTAAAGGGGGTAGCCGGTGGGATGGGCGATCCCCAGCGCGGGGGCGACCACCTGGAACTCAAACGTGTCCGCCTCCCCCACCGCCTGCCCCATCGTCCGCAGGTAGAGGCCGAGGACGACCAGGGCCAGGAGGAGGACAGCCCACCTCCTGCCCGGCCCCCAGGCGAGAAAGAGGGTCAACCCCGCCCCCCCTGCCAGCAGCACCAGCCCCATCAGCGGGTCCGGCTGGGGGGAGAGCAGGTAAGCCAGCGGGAGGAGCAGCCCCACCCAAGCCCCGGCCCGGCGGGGGGCGAGCGCTCGCCAGAGAAGAAGCCCGACCCCACCTCCTGCCAGCGCCATCCCGCCCACGGCCAGAGGAGAGGAGAAGAGAGGGCGCAGGTAGAGGGCCTCGCCCAGGTAGCGGGCCAGGCCCAGGGACCAGAGGCAGGCAGCCAATATCCAGCGCAGCGCTTTGCTCATCCGCGTCCCCGCTTCCCCGCGTCCCTGCGCCCCTGCGCCTCCTACGGCCTTGCAGCGGTCGACCGGCCGTGGAAGTACCAATCCAGCACCTCCTGAGCCACCGGCACCGCCGCCACCGACCCCTCCCCGCCATTGTAGATAAAGACGATCACAGCGATCTCGGGGGCCTCCACCGGGGCAAAGGCTATAAACCAGGCGTGGGTCGGCTGGGCCAGACCTGTCCCACAGATCCCCATCTGCTGGGCGATGTCGTCGCAGAACTGGGCCGTGCCGGTCTTGCCCGCCACCCGCACCCCGTCCACCTGCCCCCGCGTCGCTGTCCCGTAGGCCACCGCGCCCTCCAACCCCTCGTGGATCAGGGTCCAGTTCTCTGGGGAGATGGGCAGGGTGCGGATGATCTCCGGCCGGAAGGGCTGTACCACGTTTCCCCCGGCATCGGTGATGTGATGGACGATCTGAGGCCGGTAGAGGATGCCGCCGTTGGCGGTGGCGGCCATCATGTTGAGCATCTGCAAGGGAGTGACCAGCAGATACCCCTGTCCAATGGACAGGTTGTAGGTGTCGCCTGTGGACCAGTTCTCGCCGATGGTGAGCCGCTTCCAACGGGCCGTGGGCACCAGGCCGGCGGCCTCCAAAGGGAGCTCGATCCCGGTCGGTTCCCCCAGCCCAAAGAGGCGGGCGTAGTCCGTCATCCGCTCCAGCCCCAACCCCTCGAAATCCGCCTCCTCAAGCCCCCCACCCACCTGATAGAAGAAGATGTCGCAGGAATGCGCCAGCCCGTGCACAATATCCAGCCATCCGTGACCGGAGCGGAGCCAGCAGTGAAAGGGCTGAGCACGACCCGGGTCGTTGGGATAGTACTTGTTGGGCACAACAATGGTTCCGGGACAATGCAACCGGGTGCGGGAGGTCAGCACCCCCTCCTGAAGCGCCGCGGCGGCGGGGATGATCTTGAAGATGGATCCCGGCGGCAGTTCGTCGAATACGGCGTGATTCAGCAGGGGGCGGTGCGGGTCATCCTGCAGCCGCTGGAGGACCTCGGGAGAGATGCCCTGAGCGAAGAGGTTGTTATCGTAGGTGGGCAGGCTGACCATCGCCAGGACCTCCCCTGTCTGCGGGTTCATAACGATGACCACCCCCCGCCGGGAGTTGACGTTGGGACGGGTCATCCCCCGCCAGAGGGCGTCCTGGACCACCTGTTGTAGCTTCAGATCGATCGTCAGATAGACGTTGTGGCCGGGCACCGGCGGCTGCTCCTCCCCCAGCACCCGCACCAGCCGCCCCACGACGTCCTCCTCCTGAAAGCGTTGCCCCGGCTTTCCCTTCAGCCAATCCTCGAAGGAGGCCTCGATCCCTGCGTAACCGATCCGGTCGGTCGTGGGATCGTACCCCTGGTCCGCGTAGGCCTCCGCCTCCGCCGCCGGGATCGCCCCCAAGTAGCCCACCAACTGGGCGACCAGCGAGCCGTAGGGGTACTGGCGGCGGGAGACAACCCCCACCCGAACACCGGGAAACGTGAGCCCCTCGCCCTGAGCGATGATCAACGCGATCTCTCGGTCCACCTTCCGGGCCACGACCAGCGGTTCGTAGGGGGCTATTCTCTCCGCCTTCTCCACCATCTCCCGAAGCCCTGGAGGAGCGTCGGGCTGGGGGAGCGAGCCGGTCAGACGGCGCTCCAGCCACCGGCCCGGGTTGGCGGAGGGGGCCGGCTCAGAGCGCGTGTAGGGCAGATCAAGCAGGGCGGCCAGCCGCCGCAGCACTGCCTCCCGCTCTAGATCCTCCTCCGGCAGCAGGGCGGGGATGACAGCCACCTGGAAAGCGGGGACATTGCGCACCAGCAACTCCCCGTCTCGGCCATAGATGAGCCCGCGGGGGGCCGGCAACCGCACCAGCCGGGCCCGCTGCTCCTGCGCCTGCGCCATCCAGTAGTCCGCCTCCCTCACCTGGAGCTGATACAGGCGGACTCCGAAGAGCCCCAGGACGGTCAGGAAGACACAGGCCAACAGGACCAGGCGGGGAGAGGCGATCAGGAGGGCGAGCCGTCGGGCCAGCCCGCGGGGCGGAAGCTGAGGAGCCCTAGGCGCCATCAAACGTAAACCCCTCCGGCCGCGTGCGGCGGTCCAGCCAGCTCAGCGGCCAATGCACAAAGGGAGCCAGCACCGCGTTCAGGACCGCCGAGGGGGCGGCCACGTGGGATAGAGCGTATCGCCAGTCCACCGGGTGAGCCGACCAACCTAAAATCAGCAGCAACACCAGGTGGTAGGCGAAGCAGGTGATCAGCACCAACAGAAACAACTGCAGGAAGGTGGAGCCCAACTCCCGTCCCCACTGCTGGCCCACGAAGAGCGCCGCCAGCAGGAGGGAGAAGGTGATGGCACCGAAAGGCCCACCGGAGAAAAGATCGAGCAGGATGCCGCCGATGAAGGCCCAGACGGTGCCCTCGACCGAGCCGCGCAGGAAGGCCCACCCGGCCACGACCAGGAAGACCAGGTCGGGACGCCCTCCCAGGAGGGAGACTTGGGCCAGCCCCAGGTCCTGGACCAGGGCCACCGCGGTCAGAAGCGGCAGGACGACGTACAGGCTGAGGATGACCCACCCCCTACGGCTGCTCGCCCGGCTCCGCCTCCTCCTGAACCAGGGGCTGGAAGGAGGCGATGATCAGCACCAACTCCACCCGTCGGTAGTCCACCGCCGGGCGCACCACCGCCTCCTGGTGGAGGGCGAAGTCCTGCTGCTGGACCTCGGCCACCTGCCCGACGACCAGCCCCCGGGGGAGGACGCCCCCCAGGCCGGAGGTGAGGACAACATCCCCCACCAGCACCTCGTCCTCCTGAGGGATGTAGATCATCCGCAGAGAGCCGTCGGGCCGACCACGGACCAGGCCGGTGGCGCGGGATTGCTGGAGGAGAGCGGCCACACCGCTGCCGGGGTCGCTGAGCAACTGCACCTTACTGGTGTGCGGGCCGACCTCGGCGATGCGCCCCACCAGGACCGCGCCGCCGGTCACTACGGGCATCCCCGCCGCCACCCCTTCCTCCGCGCCGGCGTTGACGGAGAGATAGTGCAGGTAGGGGTTGGGCTCCTGCCCCACCACATCGCCGCAGGGGGCGTTGAGACAGGCAGACCGCCCGACCACGTCGGCCCCCAGGAAGGCCCAGGTGGGGTTCTCGGCGGCGAAGTTGAGCAGGACGCGCAATTGGGCCGCCTCCGCCTCGAACTCCCGCAGGCGGACGTTCTCCACGGAGAGGGCATCCACTCGCTCCCGCAGCTCCTCCACCTCGGCGCGCAGCTCCCGCGCCTCCCGCACCGTCTGGAACAGGTCGCCCGCCCCCTCCACCAGCGCGGCCGCCCCCCGCTGGAGCGGGGCGACGACGATCTGAAGCGTGTTCTCGACCGGGGTCAGAACCCCGGTTTCGTGAAGGGCCAGAAGCAGGATGGCGAGAAGGAGGAAAAGCAAAGGCAGCCAGGAACGGTACGCTCCGCGTCTCACCGCACCTCCCAACGCGCGCCGCCGGTTCACGGCGGCGCGGCGGACGTTTGATGCCTGTGCCCTTGGCCGGATCAGACCGGGGGCGCGCTGGTGCTGCGACGGTCGGTGCTGACCAGGACCTGGCGCAACAGGTCCAGCTCCTCCAGAACCTTGCCGGCCCCGCGTGCCACACAGGTCATCGAGTCCGGCGCCAGCCAGGTCCGCATATGCGCCTCCTCGCCGATCCGCTCCACCAGCCCCTTCAACATAGAGCCCCCCCCGGCCAGGCAGATGCCGGTCTCCATCAGGTCGGCGATCAACTCCGGCGGCGTGTTGTCCAACGTCTCTTTGATCAGGTCAACGATGATCCCCACCGACCCGGCGAGGGCCTCCCGGATCTCGATGCTGCTCACCTCGATCGCCTCAGGCAGGCCGGTGACCACGTTGCGGCCGCGCAGGAGCATCGTCTTCTCCTCCGGGAGGGGGTAGGCGGAGCCGATGGCGATCTTCACCCGTTCTGCCGTCCGCTCGCCGACCAGGAGGTTGTACTTCTGGCGGGCGTAATGGATGATGTCCTCGTCCATCTCGTCGCCGGCCACCCGAAGCGACCGGCTGACGACGATGCCCCCCAGACAGAAGACGGCCACCTCGGTGGTGCCGCCGCCGATGTCCACGATCATACTCCCCCGAGACTCCATAATAGGCAGACCTACGCCGATGGCAGCCGCCATCGGCTCCTCGATGAGGTAGGCCTCCCGCGCGCCCGCCGCCAGAGTGGCGTCGTAGACCGCCCGCTTCTCCACCTCGGTGACGCCGCTGGGGATACCGACGACGACGCGGGGGCGGGGAAAGGGGACGAAGGACTGCTCGTGGGCCTTCTTGACGAAGTAGTCCAGCATCGCCTGGGTGACCTCGAACTCCGAGATGACGCCATCCCGCAGCGGCCGGATGGCGATGATGTTGGACGGGGTCCGCCCCACCATCTCCTTGGCCTCCGCGCCGATGGCCAGCACCTTCTTGGAACCCCGCTCGATGGCAACCCAGGATGGCTCGTTGATAACGATCCCCTTGCCGCGAACAGCGACCAGGGTGTTGGCTGTGCCCAGGTCTATACCGATGTCGAGGGAAAAGAGGCCCAGTAGGGCATCTATAGGATTGAACAAGGGCATCTCCTCACCGCCTTCAGACGTCCGCCCAGGGCCAAACCGTGCCTTCCCTGGGATCGGCGGGGAGATTATACCACAAATCGGGCGGTTGAGAAACGGGGGTTAACGCTTATTAGAAGAAAAGCTCATGGAAGTCCCGCCCCAGTTCGGTGGGACCTCCAAAGGCGGCGCGAGCCTCCTCCAGCCAGCGGTCGGACAGGGCGGGGTCGGGCGGGTAGTGAACCAGGACCAGCCGGTCGACGCCGGCCTGCCGAGCCACCTCTCCCGCCTGAGCGGGGCTGGAGTGACCGAGGAAGACCCCCGTGGCCTCGTGCAGCAGCAGGTCCGCCCCCCTCGCCAGGTCCACCAACGCCGGGCAGGGAGCGGTGTCGGCTGAGTAGGCCATCGCCCGGCCCGTGCGTCGGTCCTCAAAGCGGAACCCCAACGTGGGCACCAGATGGACCACGGGGGCCGCCGTCACCCGGAGACCCGCCACCTCCACCCCCTCCGCTCCTCCCTGGGGAGATATCGGTACCGGCACGACAGGGTAGAGTTCCTCCCACCGCTCCCACTGAAAGAGATCCATCATCGCCAACAGCCGATCCAACGTGTCTGGCAGCCCAAACACGGGCAGCGGCTGCTTGCGGCCCAGGAGCCACAGGTCCACGATGAGAAGGGGTACCCCCGCCACGTGATCGGGGTGGAAATGGGTGAGGATCAGCCCCTGGAGGCGGTCGAAGGACAGACCTGCCCGGGCCAATCGGGGCATAGGGCTCTCGCCGCAATCCACCAACAGGAACCCACCCTCCCCCTCCACCGCCAGGCTGGTGGTGCCGTTCTCCGGGGTCGGAACGGCGGCGGCTGTGCCCAGCAGGATGACACGGGCCACCGGCTAGCCCCCGTACACCTTCAGGACCAGGAAGGGGGTGATATGGACCTCGATCCAGGCAGCCACGGTCAGCATCGGCAGCACCACTGCCAGGAACAGCTTGATGAAATCGGCCAGGGCCTGGAGCCATCCCTCACCCACCGTCATTCCCCGAGGCGGAGCGATGAACGTGGCCCCCAGCCGCACCGCCAGGCCGGTGGCGATGAGGGCGGCCGGCAGTTCCAGCACCCCGTGAGGCATCACAAAGGTCAAGAGGAAGAGAAACGGATCGTACTCCGCCCAGGCGGCCTGGAACCCCACATAAGCGATGACCGCCAGCGGGGCCATCAACAGCGCCACCGCCAGAGAGCCGAAGGAAAAAGTGCCCAGGAGGGCCGCCGCCAGAAGCGAACGGGTGTTGTTCTGCAACACCCCCCAAGTGGTGAAAGCCGGCAGCCAACTGGTGGTGGAAAGCCCGGTGAAGCTCTCATCCGTGATCGAATCCAAGGCCAGGGAGCCCGCCGGCAATCGGAAACGGACAGCAAAATCCCACCCCACCCACACCGCTCCGAGCAGACCCGCCACCACCAGGGCCAGCGCCAGCCAGGAACGGCGCAGCACCGCCGGGACCTCCCGCAGGTATAGCCCCACCAGCGTCCCCAACCAGCGCCAGGGGCGGGGGACACGGGCCAGGTCGAGGCCGAAGAGCCATCGCTCCCAACCCAGGTGCCGCCGGAACATCCGCCACAGGTTGCCCACGTTCAGCTCGTCGATCTCCCGTCCCAACAACTCCTCCCGGTTGAACAGGCGGATCCCCATCCGCACCAGCATCACATCCACCACGATCAGGAAAGCCAGGACGTCCCACAAGATAGCATTGCCCGCCTGGAGAATGATGATGCTCTCCCCCTGCACCAGCAGGGCCATCGGGATGATGACGAAGCTGGCCAGCAGATTGGCCGCCCGCACGCTGGTGGTCTGGCTGGAGATGATGACCGCCCCGGAGACCATGACCAGTGCCTCGGCGGCCGTCAGGACCAGGATCTGGATCAGCAGCACCGAGGAAGGATGCCACCCCTGCCGCCAGAGCACGGCGGTGTACACAGTGATCCCCAGGCAACCCGCCACCAGGGGAAGGAGCAGCGCCGCGAGGGTCTTGCCCAGGTAGAGCTGAAGGTCCGAAAGCGGGGTCAACAGCAGCGGCTCCAGGCTCCGCCGCTCCTTCTCCCCCACGAAGGTCTCCAGCGCGATGACCAGGGAGACGGAGACGGGGAAGAACCCCACGACCATCAGCATCAGCGGAAGCAGCCGCCTCTCGATCCCCTCCACCCCCCACCGCTCGTAGAACATGTTCTGCGTGCGCACGGTGATGAAATTCATCAGGAGCGGAAAGGCCAGGGTCAGAACGAAGATGGGCAGAAGAATGCGCCAGTCCCGGAGGCTATCCAGGATCTCCCGCCGGGTGAGGGTCAGCACCTGCCGCCCCCACTCCCGCCCCCTATCCACCCTGGAGGATAGAACGCTCATCCCGCCTCCTCGACCACCCGCAGGTACACGGCCTCCAGGCTGCGCGGCACCTCGCTCAGGGTGACGACCGGGACCCCCGCCTCCGCCAGCGCCTGCAAGAGCGGCGGGTTGACTGCCTCCGGATCCTCGGCCACGTAACGGACCCACCCGGGACCCCACTCTAGGGGGCGCGCGAAACGGGAGACGAGGGACACCACACCGTCGGGGGCAGCCGCCACCCGCAGCTCCATCACCGGTGGTCCCAGCAGACGGCGCTTCAGCTCGGCGGGGGTACCCAGGGCCACTATCCGCCCCCGTCGGATGATGGCGATGCGATCGGCCACGATCTCCGCCTCGGCCAGGTTGTGGGTACAGACCAGGATGGCTCGCCGCTCGTCTCGGAGGGAGAGAACGGCGTCCCGCACCAGCTTGGCGCTATGGGGGTCCATTGCCGACGTGGGCTCGTCCAGCAGGAGCACCGGTGGCTCATGGAGAAGGGCCCGGGCCAGGGCCATCTTCTGCCGCATCCCCTTGGAGAACTCACCGATCCGCCGATCCCACGCCTCCGGCATAGCGAACTGCTCCAGGAGCTGGCGGGCCCGCTGTTCCCGCGTCTGGCCGTCCAGCCCATAGATGCGACCGAAGAAATCCAGATACTCCCCACCCTGCATCCGCAGGTAGAGCCCTGGGTGCTCGGTCAGCATCCCCACCCGTCGGCGGACGCCGATGGGGTCCCGGAGCGTATCGATCCCCGCCACCACGGCATGCCCTCGCGTCGGCCGCAGAAGCGCCGCCAGCATCCGCACCGTCGTCGTCTTCCCGGCCCCGTTGGGGCCCAGAAGAGCTACGATCTCGCCGGGAGCGACGGAGAAGCTCACCCCATCCACGGCGGTGAACCCGTCAAACTGCTTCGTCAATCCCTCCAACCGGATCATCACCCAGCACCCAACATCGAGCACCCAGCTTCAAGCATCCGACTCAGCCACCGGCACTGTGAAGGTAAAAGTGCTCCCCATACCCGGCTCGCTCTCCACCCAGATCCTCCCCCCCTGAAGTTCCACCAGGCTCTTCGTGATCACCAACCCTAGCCCGGTCCCGGGAACGCTCCGCACCACAGGATGCTGAGAGCGGAAGTACTTGGTGAACAACCGCTCCTGCTCCTCCGGCGTGATGCCGATGCCGGTGTCGGACACGGAGCAACGGATGAAATGGCCATCTACCAGCTCGGCCAGAACGCGGATATGTCCCCCCTCGGGGGTATATCTATAGGCATTGCTGAGCAGATTGACGAGGATCTGGACCAGCCGGTTGCGATCGGCCGCCACTGGCGGAAGGGGGGGGCTGACCTCCACCTCCAGCGTCTGCCCCTTGGCCTCCACCTCTCGCCTCACCGACCGCACCGCCTCTTCGACCACCTCCTCCATCGCCACCCGGCCGATCTCCAGCCTCAGCCTCCCGGCCTCGATGCGGGAGATGTCCAACAGGTCCTGTACCAGCGCATCCATCCGGGCTACGTTGGAGCGGATCACCTCCAGGAACGACCGTTGTCTCTCCGTCAGCTCGCCCGCCGCGCCCTTCGCCAGCAGATCGGCATACCCCTTGATAGAGGTCATCGGCTGTTTCAGCTCGTGGGAGACGAAGGAGATGAACTCGGTCTTGGCACTGTTGGCCGCCTGAACCGCCTCAAACAGCCGGGCGTTCTCGATGGAGATGGCAGCATGGTCCGCCAAACGGACGACAAACTCCAACCCCTCCTGGTCCAACTGCCCCCTCTGAGAGGACTCCAGGGCGATAACGCCGACGATCTGCTCCTCCCGCCGGATGGGCACCGTCAGTTGAGATACCATCCCCGGCACCACCGGCGCATAGTCGGGGTCGGCCGTCACATCCTCCACGAGCTCCGCCTTGCCGGTCCGCACCACCCGGCCCGCCAGCCCCTGCTCCAGTGGCCAGAGATCCTCCCTGTGGGTGGCGACCAACTCCTCCGGGTAGCCCTGGCTGGAGAGGAAGTGCAACCCCCGTCGCCCCCCCTCAGTCTCCACGATGACAGCCACGAGCCCTATGTCGGCCCCCGTCATCCGCACCGCCCAGTCCAGCGTGATCTCCATCACCCGCCGGTAATCCAGCGCAGCGTTGAGCTCCCGGTCGATGCGCTGCATCATCGAGAGCTCCTCGACCCGGGCGGCCAGCGCCTGATCCGTCATCGTGAAGAGCCGGGCGTTCTCAATGGCGACGGCTGCGTTGGCGGCGAAGGCCGTCAACAGGTGCCGATCCTCGACGTCAAAGGATTTGCCATCCCGCCGGTTGAGCAGCTCGATGACGCCGATCACCCGCCCCCGGGCAACCATCGGCACACAGACCACAGAGCGGGTGACAAAATCCGAGCGCTCGTCCAGCCCCGGATACCATCGCTCGTCCCGCCGGACGTCGTCCACGATGATGGGGCTGGCCGACTCCGCCACCCGGCCGACGATGCCGACACCCATTGGCAGCCGCATCCCCACCAGGTCGGCCGTCCGCGGCCCGGTGACCACCTGGAAGACCAGCTCTCCCGTCTCCTCATCCACCAGGAGCAGCGACCCGGCCTCCGCCCGCAGGAGCTCGATGGCCTTCTGCATGATAAGATCGAGGACGACATCCAGCTCCAGGGTGGAGGTGATGACGCTCCCCACCTCGTTCAGGGCCTCCAACTGACGCGCCCGCCTCTCCATCACCTGGTACAGACGGGCCTTATCCAGGATCGCCGCCGCCTGGTCGGCGATAGCCTTGAAGACCTGAACTTGCTCCTCCGTGTAGACGGTGTCGGGATCGAAGCTGGAGATATTGATCACCCCCAGGATCCGATCTCGGGCGACGAGGGGTATGCCCATCCAGGCCCTGCCGGGCTTTCCACCCGCCCGGACCCCCCGCCGTCGGCATTCGGTCAGGTAGTCATCGGTGACGATGGTCCGCCCGGTTCGGACGATGACGCCGGTAAGCCCCTCTGTGTCCGACCAGACGTCGTCGGGGTAGCGCCGCTCCCCGTTCTCCACATAGAAGGCAAAGCGGAGGGTCCGCGTCTCGGGATCGTAGAGGGCGATGTAGAAGTTGGTGATGTCCAAAACCCGGCTGGCCTGGGCATAGATCAACTCCAACAGATCATCCAGCTCCACCGCATAGCTGACCGACTGCGCGATCAGTCGCAGGGTCTCCAGCTCCCGCAACCGCTGCTCCAGGTCCGAGACCAGGTGAATCCGGTCTATAGCGGTCGCAATCTGCGGGGCCAGGGTCTCCACAAACCACACATCGGCAGCACGGAACCGCCGCGCGCGGGTAGGGCCGATCACCATCCACCCTCGCCCGGAAAGGGGAACGAAGAGCCCTGGTCCCAGCCGGGCCAGCCGTTCCCGCTCCGCCTCCAATCCCACCGGCAGGCCAGCCCCGGCCGTCAGATAGTGAGGTCCCGCCTTGGCGGTCATCCACCGGGCCAACGGGCCGTCGGACCGGAAACGTACCGGGGGCGGGGCCTCCCCCATCAGCACCTGAGGCACGTACTGCCCGGTCCGTTGGTCCAGCAGATAGAGCAGGGCATACCGGGGCGCGAGGGCCTTCTCCAGCACCTCCGCGATCGCCGCGGTCACTTCCCCATCCGACCGGGCCGCCGCCACCTCCTGGGCAAAGCGCTGCAGCGCCTCCTCCGGAGTGACCCGGCGACCCAGCACCGCCCGGTCCACCAGCCGTTGCAGCGCCGTCCGAGCGGGCTCCCCGCCCAGCGCCACCGACAGCGCGAAGATCACCAGCACCACCGGGTGGAACGGGGAGATCGTCGGCAGGAAGAGCCTCCCCAGACCAGTGAGGAAAAGGTACAACGCCAACACCCCGATGGCCAGCAACACGTGGGTCGCGGCGCGGCGCACTATACAGTCGATATCCAGCGTGCGGCGACGCAGAAGGGTGTAGCCGATGGAGAGGGGGAAGAGGACCAGCCACGGTAGGATAAGCAGCGGGACAAAGGGGACATCCAGGGAACGGGTGACTAACACCCACATCACGTAGGGGCCAAAGCCCAGCAGCGCCCCCCAAAGGACGGTGCGGGCCTGGGCCCGGACGATAGGCGAGGGAGAGAGGAACCGCCGGGCCGCCATCAGCCCCACCAACCCCAGCGCGCCTATACCCGCCCATCCCATACCCCAGAACCACGGGTCGAAATAGGCGGTGGGCGCGTCCCAGCGCTTTGTCGCCCCCACCGCAACAACCGCCACCGCCACGCCCGGTAGGTAGAATAGGAGCGGCAACCAGCGGACACGACGGAGCAGCCCGACCGGCTCAGGGAAGACCAACGCCAGGTGCAGGCCGAAGCTGCCAGCCAGCGGGATGGCGGCGACCCAGCCCCACCAGGCCAGATGGGTGGTGAAGGTGTCGAAGAGAAGCCCGCCGATCAGAGCCAGGACAGCACAGAAAGCGACGAAGATGGGGGTGGCCCTCTCCTCAGGGGCTGCCCGGAGGACCCAGACCCCGATGGTCAGGAAGGCCCAGCCCAGCAGGTTGGGCAGAAGGAAGAAGTTGAGCAACCCATCTCCCGGTAGGCGGACGAGCCGGACGGCGACCTTCACCCGGCCCCCTTCGGGGTCCTCCGCCGTCAGCACAACCTCGTCCCCCACCTGATAGTCGGCCAGGGCCTCCACCAGAGCGGTGGTATGCCGGAGGGGCCGACCGTCCAGGGCGACCAACCGTTGCGGGAAGCGAAGCCCGGCCGCGTACCCCGGCCAATCCAGTCTCCCCATATCGTTGATGATCATCGTGGGCTCGGTGAAGACCCCCGGGAAGGGAAGCCGGGCGGTCCCCCAGCCAACGACGGCAGCAAAAAGCAGCGCGGCCACAGCCACCAAAAGCGCGGCTACAGCAGCAAAGCGGCCCCCATCGGCCCACTGGCCCCGTTCCAAGCTCGTTAGTCGTTGCACTTCGTCTATTCCACGCTCCGGCTTGGCCGTCCGGCGCGCTCTCTATTCTAGCACGTTCCAGAGCAAAAGTCCATAGCAGCCCGTTTTTGTTCTTACTACGGAGACGCGGAGAACACAGAGTCTTCACGGAGAAACCGGGACTTCTCACCATTTCTCCGTGTCCTCCGTGCCTCCGTGGTGTTTAGCCTGCCGTAAGAGGCGTAACTTCTGTCATTGTAACACGGACTCGAGGCCCGCCCGGTGTCGGTGAAGTTACAGTTCGATTACGCCGAAGTGAACGGGGGGTAAAGGGGGGATCACGGCCGCTCCAGCCCGTGGGCTTCCAGCAGCCGCTCGTCTGAGAGGATCTCGACCGTGGGCCCATCCGCCACGATCCTCCCGCCATCTATGATGACGGTGCGGGGCAACAGTTCCATCACCAGCCGCATGTCGTGGGTAGCCGCCAACATCGTCTGCGGCAACTCCCGCAGCAGGCCGATCAACCGCCGACGCGCGCGGGGGTCCAGCCCCGCCGACGGCTCATCCAGCACCAGCACCTCCGGCTGCATCGAGAGAACCGTGGCGACGGCGGCCCGCTTCTTCTCCCCCAGGCTCAGGTGGTGGGACAACCGCTCCTCGAACCCCTCCAGCCCCACCTGAGAGAGCGCCCAGGCCACCCGTTGGCGCACCACGCTCTCCGGCAATCCCGCGTAGAGAGGACCATAGGCCACGTCGTCGAAGACCGTCGGGGAGAAAAGCTGATCGTCGGGGTCCTGGAAGACCAGCCCCATCCGCGCCCGCAGTCGCCGGAGGTTCCCATCGCGCAGCTCCTCGCCGAACACACGGATGGTGCCCTCCCCCTGGAGCAGGCCAGCCAGCAGAAGCAACAGGGTGGACTTACCCGCCCCGTTAGGCCCCACCAGGGCCACCTTCTCCCCCCGCCCGACCGC
>DQUX01000299.1 GCA_015662065.1 Anaerolineales bacterium
CCACCCCTACCTCTACTCCCACCCCTACCCCTCTCCCGGCCGATCTCCTGCAGATGGGCGAGGAGGCGCTGTTCATCGGCGACACCGAAGGGGCCGTGCTGGCCTTTCAGGCCGCCCTGGAGGCCGCCCCCGATGCCGAGACCGGTGCCCAGGCCCTCCTGGGGCTGGGTACCGCTCACCTCCAGGACGGAGACCCCGCCGCCGCCGTCACCGCCCTCCAGGAGCTTCTGGTCCGCTTCCCTGCCTCCCCCCTGGCCCATCGGGCCCACTTCCTTCTGGCCGAGGCGCTGATGGAGGGAGGCGACCCCTCGGCCGCCGCCGACCACTACCGGGCCTATCTGGAGGGGGAGACCGCCATCGGACCCTATGTCCGGCAGTGGCTAGGGGACGCCCTCCACGCCGCCGGGGATTTCGAGGGCGCGGCCGCCACCTACCAGGCCGCCCTGGAGGCCGCCCCCGACCTCTCCTTTGAGGTCGGCCTGCGGGAGAAACTGGCCCTGATCGGCGTGGCTCAGGAGGACTACGACGCGGCCCTGGCCCAGTACGATGCCATCCTGGCCCAGGCCCGCATCCCCGATTACCGGGCTCGCATTCTCTACCAGGCCGGCCAGACCCTCCTCCTGGCCGGCCGTACAGATGAGGCATACGCCCGTCACCGGCAGGTGGTGGAGACCTACCCGACCAGCCCATGGGCCTACCCGTCGCTCCTCGTCCTGGTGGAGGCCGGGGTGGAGGTAGACGACCTGACCCGGGGCATTGTGGATTACCACGGCGGCGCCTACGGCCCGGCGGTGGCCGCTCTCTACCGATATATCGAGGAAAACCTCGACCACGAAGGCAGTGCCCACTATTACGCCGGGCTCTCCCACCTGGCCGCCGGCAGCCCCGCCCTCGCCGCGGCCCAGTTCCAGACCCTGGTGGAGACCCACCCGGAGAGCGGTCGCTGGGGGGACGGCTGGATGGGATGGGCCCAGGCCCTGAGCGCCGGGGGAGACCTGGAGAGGGCTGTGGAGACCTACCGGGCCTTCGCCGCCGCCGCCCCGAACCATCCCCGAGCCCCCGAGGCCCTCTGGACCGCCGCCCAGCTCCTGGAGGAGGCTGGCGAGCTGGAGGAGGCCGCCCAGGCATATGAGAAGTGCCAGGAGACGTTCCCTATCTCCGACTATGCCGCCCCAGCCCTCCTGCGGGCAGGGCTCCAGTACTACCAGATTGGGAGGGTGGAGCAGGCTGCCGCCGAGTGGGACACCCTGGCGCAGGGCTATCCCGACTCGCGCTACCGTGCGGCGGGGTTCCTCTGGCTGGGCAAAGCCCACCTCGCCGCCGGTCGTCCTCTCTCCGCCACCGCCGCCTTCAGCCAGGCGGTCCAGTCTGACCCCGCCGGCTACTACGGCCTGCGCGCTGCCGACCTGCTGGCCGACCCGCTGGCCCCGCCCTTCCCCCCGGCCGACTACGCCTCGCCGCCGGGCCCCACCGCCGACCAGGCCGAGGCGGAGGCCTGGCTGACCGACTGGCTGGGGCTCTCCCCTACCGGGGACCTCGGCGAACTCGACCCTGCCCTGGCGTCCGACCCCCGTCTGGTGCGGGGGCTGGAGTTGTGGCGGCTGGGCCGTCTGGATGAGGCGAAGGCGGAGTTGGAAGCGCTGCGGAGGGCCACCGCCGACGACCCGCTGGCCCAGTACCGTCTGGCCCTCTTCTTCAGGGACCTCGGGCTATACCGCTCCTCGATTATCGCCGCGGCCAACCTTATCCGCCTCTCGCCGGCGGCCAGCCCGCTGGAAGCCCCCCCCTTCCTGGCCCGCCTGGCCTACCCCATCTACTACGAAGACCTGGTCCTCTCCAACGCCCTCACCGAGGAGTTGCCACCGCTCCTCCTCTTCGCCCTGATCCGTCAGGAGAGCCTCTTCGAGGGGTTCGCCACCTCCCACGCCTACGCCCACGGCCTGATGCAGGTGATCCCCTCCACGGGGGAGCTGATCGCCAGCCGGTTGGGCTGGCCGCCGGGCTACGAGACCGCCGACCTGTACCGGCCCTTCGTCAGCCTGCGGTTCGGCACCTGGTACCTGGCCCGCCAGCGGGATCGGTTTGACAGGCGGCTGGACGTGGCGCTGGCGGCCTACAACGGCGGGCCAGCCAACGCCGAGCGCTGGCTGGCCGCCGCCGGGAACGACCCCGACCTGTTCCTGGAGTTGATCACGCTGGGGGAGACGCGCCTGTATCTAGAGCGCATCCGGGAGCACTACGCCGTCTACGCGGCTCTCTACTGAGCCTCAGCCCAGCCGGTATCGCCACCTCTCACCTTCCCCCCACCCCGCAGTATCGCCCAGATCTCCCGCACCGTGGGCCGCTTGCCGTAGATGAGCAGCCCCACCTGGAACAGCCTCGCCCCCACCCACAGCGCCGCCGGAATGGAGAGGAGCAGGACCAGGATGCTGCCCGCCACATCTACCCAGGGCACCTCTGCCAGGGGCAACAGTATGGCCCGGCCGTAATGACCGGGCCGCCTCTCAGTCCCCCCGCCGCGACTCGAACGCGGGCCGCCGGCTCCGGAGGCCGGTGCTCTATCCAACTGAGCTACGGGGGCGTGCGGCTTTTTTATACCACACTTCCGCCTGCCACGCAAGTGGGTTTCATCCCTCTCCGGCCGCTTTCCTTAAAATTTCCCGCAGGGTCTTGACATCCGAAACGTTTTGGGATATACTGAGTTTAGTTTCCAAAACGTTTTGGGCCCCTCTTCCTCGGCCTCGCTCTCGCCTTCTGGGAGTCCCATCTATGCCCGTCACTTTGAAAGATATCGCGAAGCGAGTCGGCTATTCCGTCACCACCGTCTCCCGCGCGCTGGCGGGGTACGAGGATGTGGCCGAATCCACACGCCGGTTGATCCTCAAGACGGCGGAGGAGATGGGCTACCGACCCAATGCCACCGCCCGTCGTCTTCGAGCACAGCGCACCGACACCATCGGCTTCATCATCCCGACGCACGGTCCCCG
>DQUX01000383.1 GCA_015662065.1 Anaerolineales bacterium
ACCAGCCGAACCGACTCCCCCAGCCGGATGTCGGTCCGGTGAGGAAGGATCGGTTCTGCACCGGGCCGATGGACCCAGGCATAGGGAAAGCCGTCAAAAGAAACCACAAATTCCGGCTCACGGAACTTGTAGGTTGCTTCCCACAGGGCACCCCAGCGGGGATAATCTCGCCCCCGCACCGTGTACTGCACCCCGAAGATCAACACGTCCACGTCATCTCCTACTCCGGCCACATCCTGCACCGGCGCGCGGACGTGCTGAGCGACCATCTCGTTAGCAAGAAACTGGGTCCCCACCGTGTACTCCCCCGCATCCGGAAGCCCGTCCACATACCGCGCCGCCAGGTCCAACCCCTCACCAAAGTCGGCAAGGGGGAAAACCCGGACCGCGCCCCGCGCCCCTCCTAGGAGCACATTGTAGTGAGTACCGTAGTAGGGATGGCGAGGGAGAACAACCGCTGCCTGCAGCGCGATCATCCCGCCGGCCAGCGCAAGTTGCCCAAGACGGCGCGTCGAGACACGGGCCAGCCACCAGGACAATCCATACCCTGCCAACAGGTCCAAGAGCAGAAGGACCGGTAGCATATACCGCCCATCCTTCCACGCCCCCAGCGACATTTGGAGGAAATAGAATCCACCAAAAGCTGCCAATAAGCCCACGGCCCGACTGTCTTTCCGGCGGCATAGCCCGACCACCAGCCCTAGCGGAGCGAAGGAAAGCGAGAGTAAGGTCGAACGGTAGAGTAACACGTCGAGATAGAAACGGGGGCCGGGGTCATACCATCCCGGTCGCCCGCGATAGAGGATCGGCTGGTCGCGAGCCCCGCCGGCATGGCGAAGGATTCCCTGGCGGACCACCCGGTCGAAACAGTCCCCCGGCCGCACCCACATAGCGGGCCAAAGAAGTAGAAAGACAAGGGAAGCGATGAGGCACCAGACGAGGAAATTGCAGATCACGGATCGGGCGTTAAACATCCGGCGGCCGAGCGACGACGCGAGCAGAGCGAGGGCGGTGAAAGGAAGTAGGAAGAGAGCGGAGACCTTAGTGAGGAGCGCCAGCCCGCCCAGCGCGGCCGAGAGGAGCAGATGCAACCGCCGGCCCTTGCTGAGGTAGGCAAGGAGCAGTAGGGCAGAAAGAAGCATCAGGGTGGAGAGAGTGGCATCGAGATGGAGCACCTTTGAGTTAGCCAGATAGAAGGGGTCAAGTGCCCACAGGAGAGCGATCGCCCACGCCGCGCGGAAGCCGAATAGCCGACGCAGGAGAAACCATCCCCACACGATCCCCAGAGAGATGACCAACGCCAGCGGCAACACCCCCACAGCCACCCGGTCGGCGAAGGCGTATCCCTCCGTCTCCAGAGGGGCAGGAGGGTGTAGCTCCAGGAGGGACTGGAGCCCGTACCATCCCCATAGCGTCCCACCGGAAAGCCACATCACCATCACGCCGGGGTGCTCGGAGAACAGGGTCCCTGCCCAGTCCCCCCCCATCACCGCCTGGAAGAACTGGGCCGAGCGAAAGTACCACTGAAGGGGACGGGACACCGGGTAGATGGCGCGCGGAAGGAACGC
>DQUX01000385.1 GCA_015662065.1 Anaerolineales bacterium
CCTCATCCGGTCCAGCGCCTTCAGGTGGCTCACGTCGTGCACCGATACCACCACCATTGGCTCCTCCCCTCCGCCTCCCACCACCGGCGCGGCGCGCAGCTCCAGGTCGAGCCCCTTCAGCTCCAGCACCGTCTCCGGCCGCTCCTCCGCCCGGGCCGCCAGGTCCCGCATTGCCTCCCACAGTTGCTCCGCCTCCTCCGGCGAGAGGGTCTGGGTGAGCCACCTCTGGACCACCGGGTTGGCGTGGAGGATCTCCCCCGCCCGGTTGGCGACGATGATGCCATCGGTGGTGCTGCGAAGGATCGCCTCCAGCCGGGCGTGTTCGGCCTGAATCTGGGCGGCCCGCTCCAGCTTCTCGATGGCCACCGCCAACTGGTCGGCCATCGTCTGCAGGATCGCCACGTCCTCCTCGTCGAAGGCCGCCTCCTGGACGCTCTGCACGTCGAGGGCGCCGATGATCCGATCGCCCACCCGGAGCGGCAGGGCCAGTTCCGAGCGGGTCTCCGGCAGCAGGGGGTTCTTGAAGTGGATGGCGTCGGTGTCCACGTCGAGGACGATGCGAGGCTGGCCGGTGCTGGTGACGTAGCCCACGATGCCGACCTCGCCCACCTTCAGCTTGTGTCCTCGCTCCAGCATCCGGCGACCGGCCTCGCTGGTGGCGGCCCGTAGGACGGCGTACTCTCCTCGTTCATCCAGCAGGAAGATCCCCGCGTGGTAGAACCCAAAGCGTTCTCGGATCAGATTGACAGCCCTGTCCAGCAGGTCGTCCATCTCCTCGGCGGTGGTGGCCTCGCGGGCCACCTCGGCCGCCACCCGGAGCTGCACCGTCCTTCGCTCCAGGTCGCTCGTGCGCTCGGCGACGCGGCGCTCCAGTTTCTCGGCGTGGCTGTGCAGCTCCTGGTACAGCCGGGCGTTCTCGATGGCGGTGGCGACCTGGTTGGCAAAGGCCTTCAGCCGCCGGGCATCGGCGGGGCCGAACCGGCCCGGGTGGGTGGCGTCCACGTTCAGGAAGCCTATCGTCAAACGTCCGATCCGGATGGGGGCGCCGAGGTAGGAGCGCAGCCATTCCCAGCCCTCGATGAGGACCCAATCGGGGTTGGCCGCTGTATCCGAGACGAGGACGGGTTCCCCTGTCTCTATACCCCTCATCAGGTTGGGGTAGTCGGCGATGGGTAGGGAGAGGTCGGCGATTCTGTCCTCCACGCCCAAGGCTGCGTACCCCCGCCAGCGGGCCACCTGGGCTTCCTCCCCTTCGACCAGCATGATATTGAAGGCATCGCCGGGGACGACCCGCTCCACCTGTTCCAGGATGCGGTCGAGCACCTGGTTCAGGTCCAGGGTGCTGCTGACGAGGGCGGCGGCCTCCGCCAGCGCCTCGGCCAGCCCTCGCTGCTGCTGCTCTGCCTGGAAGAGACGGCTGTTCTCGATGGCGATGGCCAGCGTGTCGGCAACCTGTTCCAGAACCGGCAGTTGCTCCTCTGGGAAGGCCTCCGGTCGGCGGCTGCCCAGGTTGAGGGATCCGATCACCCGGTCGCCGATACGCAACGGCAGGATCACCCGCGATCGGAGGCCGGCCTGATAGAGGGCCTGCTCGGTCGGGAGGTCCGCCTCTGCCGCCAGGTCGGCGGTCAGGTGGGGCCGACCGGCCAGCACGTCCTCGGTTGCAGAGGAGGCGGCGAGCGGCATGACGGTCCCTTCCCCCAAGGTGGGGGAGGAGGGAGCCAGAACGGCTACTCTGAAATGCTCCCCCGTCTCCTCCAGGAGCGCCACGCTGATCCGATCGCAGCCGGTGAGGTCCCGCAGGCCCTCCGCCAACACGGGGAACGCCTGGCGGATGTCCAGCCGGTTGAGGGCGCGGGCGATGTGGCTCACCGTCTCCTGCTCCATCGCCCATCGCCGGGCCTCCTCATACAGCCGCGCGTTGCGGAGGGCGATGGCCGCCTGGGTGGCGAAGAGGCTCAGCAGTTCGGCGTCGGCCGGGGAGAAGGTGCGTGGCGGGTCGGCCTGGACGGACAGTACCCCCAGGAACGCCTCCCCCCAGCGGATCGGCACGGCCACGACGGCCGTCCAGGGATAGCCCT
Organism: Anaerolineales bacterium; assembly: GCA_015662065.1. Lineage (GTDB taxonomy): Bacteria > Chloroflexota > Anaerolineae > B4-G1 > DUEL01 > SZUA-1492. The sequence continues at coordinate 2,082 of DQUX01000385.1, forward strand.
CGTAGACGGCGGCCCGTCCCTCCCAGTGCCGATAGTCGTTCACGATGAGGGGCTCGCCACTCTCCCAGACCCGACCGGAGAGGCCCTCGCCCCGACGGAGAGTGGTCCCGACGGGTGGCGGGTGGGAGCCGATGGGCACGGCCCATCTCAGCATATCCTCTTCCGGCCGGTAGAGGTAGAGACCGCCCCCGCTTCCCCCCAACAGTTCCACGGCCCGGGAGACGATGGAGCGAAGGAGCGTATCGGGGTCCAGTTCGGTGGTGAGCTCCAGCCCCACCTCCCGCAGCGCCTCCAACTGGGCGCTGCGCCGGGCCAGCTCCTGGGTCCGCTCCTCCACCCTCCGCTCCAGCCGGGTGGTCAGCTCCCGCAGCGGGTTGAGGATCTGCCGGTTGGCGATGCCGTAGCCCAGGATGGCGATGCTGACGGTGGTGGTGATGGCCATCACCGGGATGGGCGGGTCCAGCAGCGCGCTGGTGAGGAATCCGACCAGCAGGATGAAGACGCTCGCGGCCGGGACCCTCTCTCGAGTCCGGCGGCGCTCCCGCCAGAAGAGGACCAGGGACCAGGCAAGGTAGAGGGCCATCGGTATCGAGCCTACAACCCCCCAGGCGGTGAGGTCGTGGCTGGTCGTGCCGTTCGGGTTCAGGTGGGGGTTGAGGATCACCTGGTGGCGGAGGAGGGGGACCGAGAGGGCGAGCCATATCCCCAGCCCCAGGAGGACGGCCCGGTCGGTCCGGCGGGTGGGGTGGCCGACGTAGCGGGCGGTGAACAGTAGCAGGAGGGGGCCCATCAGGCCGAAGAACAGGGCGGATAGCTCCAGCAGGAGAACTGGGTTGCCCACGGAAAGCCACAGCGCCAACCGCAGGAGGAGGGCCAAGGTGGCCCAGGCCGCCTCTGCCAGGGTGAAGAGGGCGAAGAGGTAATTGAGCCGGTGCCTGGGTCTGACTCCCACCATCATCAGCGCCAGCGCGGTAGCGATCACCGCGGAGGCGGCATAGGCGGCCATGTCCAGCCAGAAAAGCGGCGGCATCATCGGCTCCTCATGGATTGCTCGAAGGCAGGTTGGATTCAGTATAAATCAACTTCTTGGGGAAGTCAACAACCCTTGTCCTCTTCCC
>DQUX01000109.1 GCA_015662065.1 Anaerolineales bacterium
ATTGAAACCGTCCAGGCGGGCCGCTTCTCTGGCGGCCACGCTGACGACGATCGTAGAAAAGACCCCAGAGCCCATACGGGCATTGAAACCGGCGCGGACGATGGCGGCGCTCTCTGCGCTCCGCCATCTCATCTTGGTAGAAAAGACCCCAGAGCCCATACGGGCATTGAAACGGGGCGGGCCTCCGTGCCCGCCCCAATAACGTGCGGGCGACCCTCCGGGGTCGCCCGCCGCTACCCCCCGTGGTCGCCCACACCCCACCCCAAGGGTCGTCGGTTATCGGCATGGTGGGGGCCTTGGCCGGATTTGCAGGAGGGGCCGTCGGGACGTTGACGACGCTGTACGCTTGTGCTATACTGACTCGAAGAACACCAAAGAGGACGGCCGGTCCACTGCCGGGACCGGCCTAATGGAAGCGTAGAGACACGCCGACCGACGGAAGATTCAGGAGGTGAGATGAATGGGAAACGTGTGATGGCAAGATGGTGGATCGTCGCGGCATCAGCATTGTTGTTGACCACGCTGGCCTGTAACCTGATCGGCGGGGTGACCCCCTCCCCCACCCCTCCCGCCGCCACCGAGCAGCAGGTGGGGGAGATCACGCCCTCGCCTCCCCCCACCGGGGAGACCCCACCGGCGGAGGTGACCACCGCAGCCAGCTGCACCCTGAACAGCGCTTTCGTGGCCGACGTGACCATACCGGACGGGGCGGAGATCTCACCGGGGACGTCGTTCGTCAAGACCTGGCGGATGCGCAACACCGGCACCTGCCCCTGGGAGGCGGGGACGCTCCTGGTCTTTATCTCCGGCGACCCCCTGGGCGGGCCGGGGTCGGTGCCGGTGGCCGCGGTGGCACCCGGCTCCACCACCGACGTCAGCGTGAATCTGGCCTCGCCCACCGACCCGGGCACCTACAAAGGCAACTGGCAGTTGCAGGCCCCCGATGGCACCCGCTTCGGATCGGTCTTCTACGTGCAGATCGTGGTGCCAGAGCCGATCACCGATGCCGCCACGCCCACCGAAACCCCCACGCCGACGGTGACCGCCACCCCAGGGGGATGCGTGGACCCCGACCCGGCGCTGGAGTCGATCCTGGATCACGCGGACGACATGGGTTATGATCTGGGCTGCCCCACGGCCCCTGCTGTTTCCATCTACGGGGCCTTTCAGGAGTTCTGGGCCAATGTGGACGACCCTAACCCCCACACCCACTTCCGCAGCCTGATGATCTGGCGCTCGGACAACAAGGAGATCTACGTGATAGACGGCCAGAATACGGACGCTTCCGAGGGAATGCTCCTGGCCTTCACCGACTTCTGGGACGAGAGCCAGGATGAGGTGCACCCCGATTGCGCCGCTATGGTTCCGCCTGCGGGATACCATCTTCCCATCCGTGGCTTTGGGAAGGTCTGGTGCGAGAACGAACTCTGGGGCCCGGTGGGCTGGCCGACGTCACACGAGGCGGCAGTGACCCTTCTCATCCAGCCGACACAGACGGGCCTGCTGATGAAAGTGTCCGGCCCCATACCCACAGGGTATCTCATCGCCCTGGACTACAGGGCTGTCTACGCGGTCACACTGATGGCGGCACCCTAGTACCTTACCAAGGCGGTTGTGACCGGCCGGACCTTTCCCGCCTGGCGGCTGAAAGCCGCGGCTAGCGGGCCGGCCCCCGAAGGGGGCTTTGCCGACCGAGCCGGGCGGTTCGGCGCCCGGCGGGATGGGCAAGCAGTACCAACACTCAAGAGGTAGACTGCTGGTCGGCACACGGTCCGCAAAAAGAAAGCGGGGGCCTATCGGCCCCCGCTCCTCTATCCGCAAACGGTTCGCCCTACGCCGCTCCCTTCGCCACCTCCACGATCTGGGCAAAAGTGTCCGGGTCCCGCACGGCGATGTCGGCCAGGACCTTGCGATCCAGCTCCACACCGGCCCGCCGCAGGCCGTAGATGAAGCGGCTGTAGGACAGGCCGCTCTTGCGGGCCGCTGCGTTGATGCGGGTGATCCACAGCCGCCGCAGGTCCCGCCGCCGCTGCCGCCGGTCTCGGTAGGCATACCACTGGGCCTTCATCCAGGCCTCGTTGGCGCGCCGCCAGAGGCGGTGGCGCGTGCCGTAGTACCCCTTGGTCTGCCGGATGATCTTCTTATGGCGATACCGTGTTCTCGTTCCCCCTTTGACTCTCACAGCTCTACTTCTCCCTTAGATACGGTGCCAACCGGCTCACCCGCCTTTTCACGCCCTTCGCTTCTACTGGGAGCGTCTCGTCGTAGAGCCGCTTGGCCCGCTTGCTCTTCTTTCGCCGCAGGTGGGATTTACCCAACTTGGTGCGCATCAGCCTGCCCTTGCCGCCCTTCGTCCGGCGGAAGCGCTTGGATGTGGATTTGTGAGTCTTGATCTTCGGCACGCTCTCTCTCCCTGCCTGGGCCCTACTTCTTCTTGGGCGCCAGGATCATCAGCATCGTCCGCCCCTCCATGTTCGGCTCCTGCTCCACCGTCGCCACGTCTGCCAGCTCCTGGGCCACTTCCTGCAATTGTTTGTGAGCCAGCTCCGGGTAGGTGATCTCCCGGCCGCGGAAGCGGATGCGGACCTTGACCTTGTGCCCTTCTTCGAGCCAGCCCCGGGCCTGTTCCACCTTGATGCTCCGGTGGTGCTCATTGGTCTTGGGTCGGAACCGGATCTCCTTGACCTCGACCTGCTTCTGGGTCTTGCGCGCCTCCCGCTCTTTCTTGGTCTGTTCGTAGATGAACTTCCCGTAGTCCATAATGCGGACCACCGGCGGGTCGGCGTTGGGAGATACCTCCACCAGATCCAGGTTCGCCTCCTCGGCCCGGCTCAGCGCCTCGCGCAGAGAGACAACGCCGATGTGCTCCCGATCTGGACCGATCAGCCGCACCTCGGAGGCCCGGATCTGATGGTTGATCCGGTAGGCGGCGCGCAGGTCCTTCCTGAACTTTTTGGGGCGTCTTCTTCTGATTTTCTCTATACCTCGCTTTCAACGGGAAGCCTGAACCGAAGCGCACGCCACCGGGGCGCACGCGAGGCAATGATAACACAAGTGATACAAGGTGTCAAATCAAACAGGCCCGGCAATAAGGCAATTGTATGTCTCCAGAGAGGAGCCCGCGAATCCCTATTCGCGGGCGCGCCGGAATAGGATTCCGGCGCTACTCCTCCTCCCGCTCCACCCGGACGGTGACCGCCTCCGATTCGGCCCGATTCCCGGCCGCGTCGTAGACCACCGCCCGGAACCGTTGCCCCCCCAGTTCGTTGATGATCCAGTTGACGTTATAGGGCGGAACGGTGCGAACGGCGAAGGGCTCCTCCCCGCCGTTGCGGTAGAACTCCACCCGCCCGATGGCGTAGTTGTCCATCACCTCGGCGTTGATGTTGATCCACTCATCCTTGCCCAGGATATAGGTCTTCCCCTCCGGCGGGTAGGTCAGCTCGACCGTCGGCGTGATGTTGTCCACCGTCACCTGGATGGTGGCCTGCCGCAGCGCCTGACTGTGGTCCACCACCGTCAGTTGGAGGCTGTACAGGCCGTCCAGCCCGCCCAGGTGCCAGTACTCCAGCACCCCGTTGTCCACCTGATGGCCGTGGTCCGGCCCGATCTGGATCCACTCGGTGGGGTTCAGCCCCTCGCCGAAGGCCAGCCGGTAGAAGGCGAAGTCGCCGCCCCGGGCGTTGCCGGTGACGGTGATGACCTCGCCGGAGACGTAGGCGTAGGGAGAGGGGTAGGTGATGGACACCTCGGCGTCGGTGAGGGCGGGGCCGTGGACGGTGTCGTACTCCGTCGGCGGCGTGGGCGGGCGGGCCTCCTCCTCCAGGCTGGCCAGCCAGTCGGCCGCCTCCGGCGGGTAGACCTCGTAGACCCGCTCCTCGCACAGCTCCGGCGGCGTGAAGACGGTGCAGAGCCGCCCCGTCTCCCGGTTGACCTGGAAGACCTGGTGGATGGAGCAGGTCTCGGTAGGCTCGGTGCCGGGGATGAAGAGCTCGGTGACCACGGGGCAGTGCTCGGTGGGCAGGTGGCCGGAGACGGCGCAGACCTGGCGCTCCACCAATCCTTCAGGTCGCACGAAGGGAACGATTTCCTCATCCCTCAGGGCATATTCCATCACCGCGTGCCAGATGGGGGCGGCCCCCTTGGAGCCGGGGACGTTCTCCATCTCGCTGTTATCCGAGTTGCCCACCCAGACGCCGGTGACCAGTTGAGGGGTGAACCCAATGGTCCAGGCGTCCCGCCAGTCGTTGGTGGAGCCGGTCTTGGCCACCGCCGGGCGGTCGTTGGCCAGCTCCAGCGGGTTGGGATGCCCAAAGGCGGCCCAGCGGGCCTGCCGATCGGAGAGGATGCTGATCATCAGGTAGGCCAGTTGTGGGCTCAAGATCTCCCGCCGCTCGGACTCGGTATATTCGTAGAGGATGTTCCCCTGCCGATCCTCCACCCGCAGGATCGCCACGGGGTCCAGTTCCCGGTAGCCGGGGCGGAGTTGCTCGGCGGGGACCGGCTTCCCCGTCATCACGCCGTAGTTGGCAAAGACGCTGTAGGCGTAGGCCATATCCAGCAGCCGCACCTCGCCGCCGCCCAGGGTGAGGCTCAGGCCGTAGAACTCCAACCCCCGGTCCAGGCCGTTGATGCCCATCCGGTGGGCGGTGCGGATGGTGTTATCCACCCCTGCCAGTTGGAGGGCGGACACCGCCGGGATATTGTAGGAGCGGGCCAGGGCCATCCGCAGTCGCTGGGGACCGTGGTACTCGCGGTCGTAGTTCTCCGGCACGTAGGGAGGGCGGCCTGGCTGCTGGAAAGCGGTGCGCACGTCCCAGAAGAGGTGGGCGGCGTTGTACCCCTGGGAGAGCAGGGTGACGTAGGTGAAGGGCTTGAAGGAGGAGCCGGGTTGGCGCAGCCCCAGGGCAGCGTTGAAACGGCCGTCGATGGATTCATCCCAGTAATCCAGGCTGCCCACCATCGTCAGGATCTCGCCGGTGCCCGGCCTCAGGACAACCACGGCGGCGTTGGAGACCTGGTGGTCCTTCCCCACGTCGTAGGCGCGCAGGGGGGGCAGGTACTGGGCGGCCTCGCATCCCGCGGCCAGCGCCTCCTCGATCACCTGCTGCTCATCCTCCCCCGCAAGACGCCGCACGTGGGCCCGCGCCACGCACTCCGCCTGCTGCTGCAGCTCGTAATCCAGCGTGGTGTAGACCCGCAGGCCGCCTCGGTAGACCAGGTCAGGCCCGAACATCTCCTCCAGTTGATTGCGCACGTAGACGGAGAAGTGGGGGGCTAGGAAGTCGAACTGCTCCGTGGCGGAGGCCAGGTGCCAGGGCTCGACCTTCGCCGCTGCCGCCTCGTCGGGGGTGATGCACCCTTGCTGAACCATCGCGTCCAACACAAGATGCTGCCGCTGGCGGGCAGCCTCGGGGTTGTCGAAGGGGTTCATACCCGGGTACTGGGGGATGGCGGCCAGCGCCGCCGCCTCGGAAAGCGCAAGCTCGCCTGTAGACTTGCCAAAGTACACCTGGGCCGCCGCCTCGATCCCGTAGGCCAGGTTGCCGTAGAAGTTGGTGTTCAGGTACCACTCCAGGATCTTCTCTTTGTCATACCGGCGCGTGATCTCCACGGCCAGGATGACCTCTTTGACTTTGCGGGCGTAATCCCGCAGGCGGGGCCCTTCGGCCCCGACGATGCGCTCCTCCGGGTCGATGAGGACGTTCTTGATCAACTGCTGCGTGATGGAGGAGCCACCCTGGACCTGCTGGCCGCGCAGGTTGGAGATGAAGGCCCGGGCGATGCCCCGGGGGTTGAAGCCGGGGTTCTCCCAGAAGGTGCGGTCCTCGATGGCGACGGTGGCGCAGATCATACCGTCGGGCACCTGGTCCAGCGGTACCCACACCCGGTCTCCGGCGTGGGGGTCGATGATCTCCCAGAGGAGCACCTCGCCGGTCCGATCGTAGATGCGGGTGGTCTCGAAGTCCTGTTCGACGATCTCGATCTGCTCCGGCTCCGGCAGGTCCTTGGCGAAGTAGGCGTAGACGCCGACGGCTCCCCCGATGACCCCGGAGACGGAGAGGAACCCGGCCATAAAGACCAGCAGCAGGATAAAGCCCACAACCTGCAGAAGGCGACCAGGGCCGGTGCGGGCGCGGGCCCGCCGCCGCTGCCGCCGCTGCAGGGTGATGAGACGGACGATCTGGATAGGGGTCAAGCCAACCTCCTAACTCAATGCACAAATGAACAAATTTTGACAATGTCACATCCGCTCTGAGGGGGTCTGTGACCCCCGACCTGGGCTGAAAACAGGGGCTTTCGGCCAGAGACGCGGGTCACAGACCCGCTTGGAGTCTTCAAAGCGAGGGTTCTATGCCAATGTGACATTGTCAAGAAATGAACGAAGGGATAAAGGGCAAAGGGGATACTAACAGAAAGTGGGGAAGTTGGCAAGTTTGGTCATTTGCTCATTTGTCATTTATCTCCAGCACCAGGAGGTGGGAGAGGCCGAGGGCGCAGAGGGGGGTGTGCTCCAGCGTGTAGGTGAGGGTGCGGAAGAGGCGGGCCAGAGGGGGGCGGCGGGCGGCCAGCTTGTCGTAGCCGGGGAAGATGCAGGTGTGGTGCACCCATCGGACGGGGAGGCCGGCGAACAGGCGACGCAGGGAGCGGCCAGTGTAGGCCCGGACGTGAGGGGCCAGTCGATCCCGCAGACAGTCCGGCAGGTAGTTGACCAGGGGGATGTTGCCGAAGCGGTACCGCCCCCGCCAGAAGATGCCGTGGGTCTCGAAGGGGTAAAGCCGGTTGGGGACGAAGAGGACGATCCGGCCGCCGGGCCGGACCATCCGTACCATCTCCTCGGCGCAGGCCCGGTCGTCCGTCACGTGCTCCAGCACCTCGTGGGAGAGGATCAGGTCGAAGCTCCCGTCGGCGAAGGGGAGGCGTTCGCCGACGGCCTGGACCACCCCGGCGGCCCGTCCCCTCGCCTCCCGCGCCCGCTCCGGTTCCACCTCGACGCCGAAGACGTGGGGGGTCTCCTGCCGGAAGGCGGCGGTGTACGTCCCTACCCCGCACCCCACGTCCAGCACCCGGCATCCCGCCGGGTTGGTCCAGCGGCGGATCATCTGGAAGCGCCGCTCCTGCCCGGCCCGCCAGGTGTAGGAAGGGCAGCCTCGAGTGGCGCGGAGGTCTAGAGAAGGGGGCTCTGGGCCGGCAGGGCCTCCCCTGCCGGAGCCCGGCCTCTGGCTCTCCAATTGGCTCGTTTCCTCAAGGGACAACTTCGCTCTCCAGTCCCTGGGCCACCGCCCGGGCGGCCGTGATGGACCTCACCCCGCGGGCCAGTATCAGTAGTTGAGAAAACTCGATCTAGGCGGGTCTGTGACCCGCCGATCTGACCGGTCGCAGACCGGTCAGGAGCTAGAATTCTCAAGTACTGAGTATACCGCAAGACAGGCCGGGGCACAATGCGGAGCGCGGCCCCTATTTGACACCTTGGACAAATCGGGGTATGCTATTACGTAGTTATGATACTAACTGCTAAAGGGGTAGGGAGCGGGATGAACGGCGACCCTATCGATCGACTGGTGAGGCTGGGCTTCTCCGAGTACGAGGCGAAGGCCTACGTGGCCCTCCTCAGGAAGAGTCCCGCCACCGGCTATGAACTGGCTAAGCTGTCCGGGGTTCCCCGCTCGATGATCTACGAGGTCCTGAGCAAGCTCACCGCCCGTGGCGCGGCGATGACGCTGCACCAGAAGGGGGCCACCAAGTACGCACCGGTCCCGGCGGAGGAGTTCCTTGACCAACTCCACCGCGAGCATGAGAAGCTCACCGGCTCCCTCAAAGCCGACCTGTCTGCCCTTGCCTCCCCTGCCGACCTGGAATACATCTGGAACATCGAGGGGCACGACAACATCATCGCCAAAGCGATTGAGATGATCGAGCGGGCGGAATCCAGCATCTACCTGGCCCTCGTGCCGGATACATGCCGGGAATTGCGGCCCGCATTGGAGGAAGCCATCGAGCGCGGGGTGCGGGTCGTGCTATATACCACCAGCGAGGTCGACCTGGTCGGCTGCCGCGTGGTCGTCGCCCACGTCTCCGAGGAGACGCTGGGCCGGGCCAGAGGGCTGGGGCTGATCCTCGTGATTGACGGCGAAGAGGTGCTCATCGGCGAGTGGTTGGCGGCGAACGAGGCCCGGGCCTCCTGGACCAGTAGCCCCCTCCTCGTCTTCATCGCCGAGCACCACCTGCGGACCGATCTGTATCTCCCTCAAATCCTGGCTATGTTGGGGGAGCGGGCGCTGGATGTCATCCGGGAAGAGGATCGCGAGCTGTTCACCCAGGCATTGGAGAGCCGCATAGACTGACCTGGGCATTGGCGGAGCCTTCCGCTCCAAGCGGGTCTGTGACCCGCGTCCCTGGCACATTGGGAAACGGTTTTGTGCTCGACGGGGGTCACAGACCCCCTACGAGCGGGGTAGGTGAACGCTTACTCTCTCCTGACAAGAGGTAAGGAATGACCGACTGGTATCGCTTAGAAGAAACGGAGGTCCTATCCGCTCTGGAGACCCATCCCGAACAGGGGCTTTCCCAGGCCGAGGCCGAGCGCCGCCTGGCCGAGCACGGCCCCAACGAACTGATCGAGCGGGGCGTCAAAAGCCCCTGGCGCATCCTGTGGGAGCAACTGACGACGGTGATGGTCATCATCCTGATCGTCTCCGCTGTCATCTCCGCTTTCCTGGGCGACTACAAGGACGCCGTCGCCATCATGGCCATCGTGGTGCTGAACGGGATCCTGGGCTTCACCCAGGAGTACCGGGCCGAAAAAGCGATGGCGGCGCTGAAGAAACTGGCCGTGCCCACGGTCAAGGTGCGGCGCGATGGGCAGGTGCGCCAGATCTCGGCCCGCGAGTTGGTGCCGGGGGACGTGGTGCTGCTGGAGGCCGGGGGGCTGGTGCCGGCCGACGGCCGGCTGGTGGAGTGCGTGAATCTCCGCACCCAGGAAGCGGCCCTGACCGGCGAATCGGAACCGGTGGAGAAGCACTCCGACCCCTTCACCAAGCCGGATCTGCCCCTGGGCGACCGGAGGAACATGGTCTACATGGGCACCGTGGTCACCTACGGGCGCGGCCTGGCCGTGGTCACCGAGACTGGGATGCGCACGGAGCTGGGACACATCGCCGACATAATCCAGACGGTGGAGCGGGAACCGACCCCCCTCCAGCGGCGGCTGGAACAGTTGGGGCGGGGGCTGGCGCTGGCCGCCCTGGCGATCGTGGCGGTGGTCTTCGCCCTGGGATTGCTCCGGGGCGAGGACGCCCGGCTGATGTTCCTCACCGGTATCAGCATGGCGGTGGCGGCCGTGCCGGAGGGGCTGCCGGCTGTGGTCACCATCGCCCTGGCACTGGGCGCGCAGCGCATGCTCAGAAGGAGGGCCCTCATCCGCAAGCTGCCGGCCGTGGAGACCCTGGGCTCGGTCACCGTGATCTGCTCCGACAAGACCGGCACCCTGACCGAGAACCGCATGACCGTGACCGTGCTGGATGTGATGGGCGAGACGCAGCGGGTGGAGACGCTGTTGCGCCAGGGGGTGCCCGTGCTGGACGCCGATCTGGTGGCGGGGGAGAGGCCCCCGGTGCGCAGCCTGGGGTTGCTGGTGCGGGCCGCGACCCTGTGCAACGACGCCACGCTGGTGGAGGCCGACGAGACTGGCGGTGAGTACCAGGCCATCGGCGATCCGACCGAGGGATCGCTGGTGGTGGCCGCCGCCCAACTGGGCTTCCTGAAATCGCGGCTCGAACAGCGCTGGCCCCGCGTCGCCGAGGTGCCCTTCACCTCCGAGCGCAAACGGATGACCACCATCCACCAGAGCGACATCTCCCCGCAGCAGTCCGACGCCCCCTGGCAGGATGCGCCCTTCGTGGCCTTCTGCAAGGGCGCGGTGGACGGAATGTTGGAGATCACCACCCAGGTCTGGTCCGGTGACCGGGCGGTGCCGTTGACGGACGAACTGCGCCGGCGCATCCTGGCCGCCAACGACCGGCTGGCCCAGGACGGCCAGCGCGTGCTGGGGGTGGCCTTTCGTCCCTTGTCCGAACTCCCGACGACCGCCGATGAGGCCGAGGTGGAGCGGGAGATGACCTTCGTCGGTCTGGTCGGCATGATCGACCCGCCGCGCCCTGAGGTGAAGGAGGCGGTGCAGACCTGCAAGACCGCCGGCATCCGCCCGGTGATGATCACCGGCGATCATCCCCTGACGGCCCAGCACATCGCCCGCGAGTTGGGCATCGCCGCCGACGGCCGGGCGTTGACCGGTCAGGAACTGGCCCGCATGTCGGCGGAGGAGATGGAGGAGATCGTCGAGGAGGTGGAGGTCTACGCCCGCGTCTCCCCGGAGCACAAGCTCAAGATCGTCCAGGCCCTCCAGGAGCGGGGCCACATCGTCGCCATGACCGGCGACGGCGTCAACGACGCCCCGGCCCTCAAGAAGGCGGACATCGGGGTGGCGATGGGTATCACCGGCACCGACGTCTCCAAGGAGACAGCCGACATGGTGCTCTTGGACGACAACTTTGCCACCATCGTCAGCGCCGTGGAGGAAGGCCGCACCATCTACGATAACATCCGCAAGTTCATCAAATACACCATATCCTCCAACGTCGGCGAGATCTGGGTTATGCTGCTGGCCCCCTTCCTGGGCATGCCGTTGCCCCTCCTGCCGCTGCAGATCCTGTGGGTCAACCTGGTGACCGACGGCCTGCCCGGGCTGGCGCTGACGGTGGAGCCGGCCGAACGGGGGACGATGCGCCGTCCCCCTCACCACCCCCAGGAAAGCATCTTCGGACGCGGAATAGGGCGGCACATTCTGTGGGGGGGGCTGCTGATGGGGTTGGTCTCGCTGGGTATGGGGTTCTGGGCCTGGCGGGCCGGCCGGTCGGATTGGCAGACCATGCTCTTTACCACCCTCACCCTATCTCAGATGGGCAACGCTTTGGCCGTCCGCTCGAGTCGGGACTCGCTGTTCCAGATCGGACTGCTTTCGAACAAGGCCTTGCTGGGTGCGGTGTTGTTGACCTTTGGGCTGCATATGGCTGTGGTGTACATCCCTTTCTTGCAGGACCTGTTCAAGACCGTCGCCCTGCCCCCTGGCGACCTGCTCATCAGTCTGGCTCTGAGCACGGTGGTGTTCTGGGGGGTGGAGTTGGAGAAGTGGTTGCTGCGACACAGACGTTGATGAGGAGGTGTATCTTGCGCCCTTTCTACCTGCTGTTCCTCTTCGTACCGGCGGCCATCGTCGTCGATGGACTGCACCTGGGCCCGACTTGGGTCTTCGGTACGTCCGCGATAGCTATGCTCCCCCTGGCCTGGGCGCTGGGGGAGGCCACCGAGGAGCTGGCCCTGCACACCGGACCACGGATGGGGGCTTTCCTCAATACCACCCTGGGCAACTTGGCCGAGCTGATTATCGCCATCGTCGCCCTGCGGGCCGGGCTGCTGGAGCTGGTCCAGGCCACCATCACCGGCTCCATCATCGGCAACCTGTCGCTGGTGCTGGGCCTCAGCCTGTTGCTGGGAGGGCTGAAAAACGGCGTTCAGACCTTCGACCGGAGGACGGCGGGCACCAACGCCACTCTGCTCAGCCTGGCCGTCATCGGCCTGGTGATCCCGGCTGTCTTCGGCCACGCCATCGGGTCGGAGAGCGCCGCCGCGGTGGAGATCCTGAGCCTGGGGGTGGCCGGGGCGCTGATGGCGGTCTATGGCCTCAGCCTGCTCTTCGCCTTCGGTGATCCCACCCGCCGGGCCGGGGCCACGGCGGGTGGGGGGGCCCGGGCGGCGGCCCACCACAAGCCCCGTTGGAGCAAGCGCACATCGCTGCTGGTGCTGGTGGTCGCCACCGGGCTGGTGGTCTGGGTCAGCGAGCTCCTGGTGGCGGCGCTGGAGGAGGTAGTCGTCACCTGGGGCCTGACCGAACTCTTCCTGGGGGTGGTGCTCATCCCCCTGGTGGGCAACGCCGCCGAGCACCTGGTGGCCGTGGAGGTGGCGGTGGAGAACCGGATGGAGTTGACCCTGGGCATCGCTGTGGGCTCCGCGGTGCAGGTAGCCCTGTTGGTGGCCCCTCTGCTGGTCTTTATCAGCCTGGCGCTGGGCCACCCGATGACCCTCGTCTTCAACCCCTTCGAGCTGGTCGCTCTGGCCGCAGGGGTCGGCGTCGTCGCTCTCATCTCCGGCGACGGCCGCTCCAACTGGCTGGAGGGGGCCATGCTGCTGGCCGTCTACGTCATCGTCGCCCTGGCCTTCTTCCTGTCGCCGGGGTGAAAGGAGAAGCCCTTCAACCCGGAAACAGACCGTCCGGCGCCGACGCTTCCAGCTAGTACTTCACCAACGTGAATTTGAATGGTCAGGCCTCTCCCGCCCGGCGACCGGTAGGGAGCAGCGGTGCTGCGCCCCTACTGGCCGCAGGCTACCAGCGGCAAAGCCGCCCTTCGGCGGCTCCCTCCCCTTCGTGCGGGCAGGAGAAGCCCGCGATTGGTGCGGTCTTCTTCGCCCTGGGATGGGCCTTGGTCATCTGGGCGACCGCGTCCAACGCTTACTTCTCGACCGCCGTCTCCATATTAGAGGTGATGATGATGAAGAACATCGTTCTTGCGAGATTGATGGTGGTGATGGTTGTGGTCCTCTCCGGCTGCGGGGGGAGCGCGGAGGAGACGCCGACCCCGGAGGTGGAGATGGAATTCATGCCGGTCGTCTCCGCCACCGGCGAGGTGGTGCCGGCGGTGTGGGCCACGCTCAGCGCCCAGACCGGGGGCACGGTAGCGGAAGTGCCGGCGGAGCCAGGGGATGAGGTGGCCGCCGGCGATGTGCTGATCCGGCTCGACCCCACCGACGCTCAACTGACCGTGCGGCAGGCGGAGGCCCGGCTCGCGGCGGCCCAGGCCCAACTGGCGCGCCTCG
>DQUX01000241.1 GCA_015662065.1 Anaerolineales bacterium
GGGGGGGCGGCGGTTGGTGGGCCGGGCGCGGCCGATGCTGCTGGCGGTGCTGGGCGGGGTGGTCGCCCTGGCGGGACTGGTGGCCGTGCTTCCCCTCGGCATGCCGGAGGCGCTCTACCTTCTCCTGGCGCTGACGGCCGGTGGTCTGGCCGGGATGGCCTTCCCCCTGGCGGTGGCGTTGGTGGGTGGGGAGGAGGCTCGGGCGGCCGGGCTCCTCTACGCCGCCGACCTGGTCGGTGGTTGCCTGGGGGCTCTGGCGACCGCCGCCCTGGCGGTTCCCCTCCTGGGCCTGGATCAGACGGCGCTGGCGGTGGCGCTGATAGCGCTGGCGGGCCTGGCCGCCCTCTGGTGACGCTTTGGGCTTTGGGGTTTGACTTTTCTCCTTTCCCGAAGTATCCTTTTGGGCGAGGAGGTGCCGTGAGCCGACCGTTCTACCTGGCTATCGAGGGCGTCATCGGCGTCGGAAAGACCACCCTGGCCCGTCTGCTCCAGCCTCGCTTCGAGGCCGAGCTGCTCCTGGAGGTCTTTGAGGAGAACCCCTTCCTCTCCGATTTCTACACCGACCGAGAACGGTACGCCTTCCAGACCCAGATCTTCTTCCTGCTCAGCCGCTACCGGCAACAGCAGGCGGTCCGGTTGGACCACCGCCCTCTCATCACCGATTATACCTTTGCCAAAGACCGGCTTTTCGCTCACCTGAACCTGAGGGGGGACGAACTGAAGATGTACGAGCGGCTCCACCGGACGCTGGCGGAAAAGGTGACGCCGCCCGACCTGGTGGTCTATCTGCAGGCGGACCTGGAGGTGTTGATGGCCCGCATCGCGATGCGGGACCGGCCCTACGAGCGGGGGATGGACCCCGCCTACATCGAGAGCGTCCGCCGGGCCTACGAGCACCACTTCGCTCACTACGACGCGACCCCTCTCCTGGTCATCGACACCAACGGTCTGGACTTCGTCCGCAATTCCCGGGATCTGGATTATATGGAGGGACGTATCCGGACGGCGTTGAGTGCGGCGGAGGTGCAGGCGCGGATGGAGGTGGCCGTGGGTGAATCACGGCTGGCCCCTCCTCGCCAATGGCCGCTTCTGGAAGCGTTCCTGGCGCTCACGAGGGCGGTGGGGGCCTTGGGGGCGGCCCTCTCCACCGACTCCGAGGGTGCATCGCCGGCCTTCCGCGAGGCGTTGGCCGCCTCGCGGGAGTCTCTACAACGTCTGGAGCAGGAAGCGGGGATATGAACTGGCTGCCTGCCTTCTTTATCACCAGCACGATCTCCCTCCTCATCCTCGTCGTTGCATACCTCTATATGTGGCGAGGGGGGCGGCAGCCCAGCATGGGGCTCTGGGGGGTGGGTTGGTCCGTGTACACCCTCCGTTTTCTCACGATGGCCGGCGAGATACTGGCAGCCGATCCGCTCCCCTGGCGTTTTGTCAGCCTGGCGGCCCTGGGGCTCAGCGGCTTCCTTCTGTGGGCTGGCACTCGCAGCTTTATCGGTCGTCCCCTGCCGGCTCGCACCTATGCCTGGGGGCTGCTGCCCCCAGTCTGGGCGCTGGTGGTCTTCGTCCCCCTGCCTGTTGACATCAGGATCGCCGCGGCGCCGATCTTTCTCTACTCCGGCATGGTGGACTTCCTCACCGCGCTGATCCTGTTCCGTTACACCCGCGCGGTGGGGGGACGGCGCTCCGCCTGGGGCCTGTCCCTGGCCTATGGAATCTGGGCCGCTCTGAAGGTCGGCCGCCTCCTTGTGTCGATCGAAGTGCCCTATTTAGTCATCGGGCTGCTGGTGGTCAACGGGCTGGCGTTGGGGCTGGCCTTCGCCCTCATCGGCCTCAGTCTGGTCGAAGCGGAGCGCAACGCCCGCCGCCGGGCGGATCGACTCAACGCCTTGGCTGCGCTGACCGGCGCCGCCGGTCGGTTCCTCTCTCCATCCGAGCTGTTGACGGCGGCGCTGGAGGAGTTGGGGCGGCTGCTGGAGGTGGAGGGAGGGATGGCGGCCTTCTTGGTGGAGGAGGAAGAGGGGCGACAGGGGCTGCGACCGGTTGCCACCCGGGGCTTCTCCCCCGCGTGCTGGCCCCGAGACGGCGCGCTTCCGCCCCCGGGCTGCCTGTGCCTGAGGGCCATCGCCGAGGGCCAGTTGATCCGCCTGGAGCAGGGAAAGGATGGTGCCCGGGTGTCCGGCTGTGATGTGGGCCTGGCGATCCCCCTCCCGGCGCGGGACCGGGTTCTCGGCGTCATCGGCGCCGTACTCCCGCCGGAGCGTTGGCTCTCCGAGGGGGAGCAGCGAACCCTGATGACCCTGGGGCAGCAGTTGGGGACCGCGCTGGAGAACGCCGGGCTGGTCGAGGCGATGGGGAGGGAGGTGAGGCGGCTCCAGGCGCTGACGGACGCCTCCCGCCGTATGATCGCCGGGCTGGACCTGGGGGCCGTGATGCAGGGGATCGCGACGGCCGCGCGGGAGACCCTCGGGGTGGACCGGGCGGCGCTGTATCTCTACGGTGCCGAGACCAAGCGGATCGAGGTCGGCTACGCTGAGGGCCTTTCGCAGGACTACCTGGACTTCATCGTCGATAACGCCTACTACCTTCCCGGAAGGGACGTGGTCGGCGGGGCGGAGATGATCTGGATAGAGGACGCCCAGCACGCCCCCGGCGATCCCGCCCTCCAGGCGGCGAGCCGCAAGGAGGGGGTCCACTCCGTGCTGGTCCTCCCCCTCTGCCACCGGGATCGGTTGCTGGGCACATTGGTCTTCTACCACGACCTGGTGCGGGCCTACGGATCCGAGGACCGGCAGTTCTGCCGGGCGCTGGCCGACCAGGCGGCGATGGTCGTGGAGAACGCCCTCCTCTACCGGGAGGCGCAGCGGAGGCTGGAGGAGCTGATCGCTCTGCACGAGATCGACCTGCAGGTCACCTCTGCCCTGGATCTGGAGGAGGTCCTGGAGACCATCGCCGGGCAACTGCGCTACGTGCTGAACATCTCCACCCTCTACATTGGCCTGTACGACGCTAAGCGGAACGAGCTTCACATGCCGTTCATTGTGGACCGGGGAGAGCGTTGCCCGCCGATCCGGCTGCAGGTCTCGGAGGGAGGAGGGCTGGCCGGCTGGGCGGTTCGTTCGGGGGAGCCCCTGTGGGTGGATGATATGCTGGAGGAGCGGGACCGCCTGCCGGTCGAGGCGGTGCAGTTGGGGGATCCGACCCGCAGCCTCGTCGTCCTGCCGCTGGTGGTCAGGGGCAAGGTGGTCGGCGTCCTCTCCGTCCAGTCGTACGAACCCCACGCCTTCGACGCCGGGGCCCGTCGCCTTCTGACTGGCATCGCCACCCAGGCGGCCATCGCCATCGAGAACGCCCGGCTCTACCAGGCGGAGCGGGAGGCGCGGGAGCTGGCCGAGCGCCTTCAGGAGACGGCGGTCCTGATCAACAGCAGCCTGGACCTGCGGGAGGTGCTGGAGCTGATCCTGGACCAACTGGCCCAGGTGGTCCCCTATGATAGCGGAGCGATCCACATCCTGGAGCCGGACGCCACCCGTGTCATCGCCGTGCGGGACCTGCCGCCGGAGGAGATCGGTCGCCGCTACCCCCTCGACCAGTACCCCTACAACCGTCGCCTGGCCCGGGGGGAGGGACCCATCGTCATTGAGGATGTACGGGAGAACGGCGAGGGGTGGATGGTCGTTGAGGGGCTGGAGCACGTGCGGGCCAACATCGGCGTGTCCCTGTGGGTGCGGGATGGGGTGATCGGCGCGCTGACGATTGACAGCCACCAGCCGGGGGCCTACACCGAGGCGGACGCCCGGGTCGTTGAGGCCTTCGCCCAACAGGCGGCCATCGCTATCGAGAACGCCCGTCTCTACGGAGAGACGGCCCGCCGCTTGGCCCAGACCCAAGTCCTGAGGGAGGTGATGCTGGCCGCTGCCTCCACCCTTGATTTCGACCAGGTGCTGGAGCGGGCCATCGAGACGCTGCAGGGGGCGATGGGGGTGGAGTTCCTCTGCTTTGCCCTTCCAGATGAGGAAGGGGAAGCCCTCAGGCTCCATCCTTCCCAGATCGGCTACCCTACGCCGGCCGAGCAGGTCCGCCTGCCGGTGGACGGCAGCGTCTGCGGGCATGTCTATCGGACAGGGGAGCCGATGGTGGTGGGGGATGTACGGGAGGTCCCCTACTACTACGAAGGAGCCCCCGAGGTTCGTTCCGAGTTGGCTGTTCCGGTCCGTGTCGGCGGGCGGGTTATCGGCGTCCTCAACGTGGAGAGCCGCCACCGCGACGCCTTCGATGAGGAGGACCTGGCGTTCTACATGGCCATCGCGGGGCAGTTGGGGATCGCTCTGGAGAATGCCCGGCTCTATCAGGAGACCGTTCGCCGTCTGGCAGAGGCCCAGATTCTCCAGGAGATCAGTTTGGCCGCTGCCTCGACCCTCGATTTCGATCAGGTTCTGGAGCGGGCGATCAGCGCCCTCGGCCGGATGCTGGGGGTGGAGTACCTCAACTTCATGCTCCCGGATGAGGGTGGGAAGTATATGGTAACCCATCCCGCTATGCTCGGCTTTGTCCCACCGCCGGAGGGGGTGTTTCGCTTCCCTGCCACAGCCTGCATCGCCGGGCGCGTGTACCGCACCGGGCAGCCAGCCCTGGTCCCGGATGTAAGCCAGGACCCCGACTACGCGGTCGGTGCTGACGACGTGCGTTCCGAACTGGCGGTTCCGGTCAAGGTGGGGGACGAAGTGGCGGCGGTTCTGAACCTGGAGAGCAGTCGCCCCAACGCCTTCGACGAGGGGGATCTGGCGTTCTACACGGCTGTCGCAGGCCAGTTGGGGGTGGCGCTGGAGAACGCCCGCCTCTACCGGCGGGAGCAGCACCGGCGGCGGGAGGCGGAGACCCTCTACCGGGCCGCCCAGGCCCTGACCACGACGCTGGACCTGCGGGAGGTGCTGGATCGCATCCTGACGGAGCTCCAGCAGGTGGTCCCTTACGATAGCGCCTCGGTCCAGTTGCTGCAGGAGGGGCGGCTGGAGATCATCGGCGGGCGGGGGTTCCCCAATCTGGAGGAACTGCTGGGGGTCACCTTCGATCCTGAGAAGGAAGACAACCCCAACAGCGATGTCGTGAGGAGCCGCGCCCCGGTGATCCTGGAGGATGCTCCGACCGCTTATGAGAAGTTCCGCCGCGAGCCCCACGCCGCCGCGGGCATCCGGGCCTGGATGGGGGTGCCCCTGCTCTTCGGTGACCGTCTGATCGGTATGCTGGCGCTGAACAGCCGGGAGCCGGGTTTCTACACCCCTGAGCACGCCCGTCTGGCCCTGGCATTCGCCGGGCAGGCGGCCATCGCCATCGAGAACGCCCGCATCTACCGGCAGTTGGAGGAACAATCGGCCAAACTGGGCCGAGCGCTACAGGAGCTACGGTACCTGGACCGATTGCGGGACGAGGTGGTGCAGAATGTGAGCCATGAGCTTCGCACGCCGGTGACGCTGATCCAGGGGTACGCGGAGCTTCTCCTCTCCGGCGACCTGGGGCCGGTCCTGGAGACCCAGCGCGGTGCGCTGGAGGTGATCCGCGAGCGCACGGCGATGCTCTCCCAGTTGATCTACAATCTGACCGCCCTGCGGGTAGTCCCGCGCGAGACGTTGGCCCTGCTTCCCCTTGCCGTGCAGGAGCCGGTGCGGCACGCCCTGAGCAGCTATAGCCGTACCGCCGATCGGGCCGGGATTCGATTCGAGGTGGACCTGCCCGATGACCTGCCGCTGGTCGTGGGAGATCGGGGACATCTGCGGCTGGTCTTCTCCCACCTGATCGAGAACGCCATCAAATTCAGCCCCGACGGCGGCCTGGTTCGGGTGCGGGCCTGGGCGGACGGGCGTTGGGTCTGTGTGGCCGTGCAGGATCGGGGGATCGGGATCGCTTCGGAGCACCTGAGTCGGATCTTTCAGCGCTTCTACCAAGTGGACGGCTCCACCACCCGCCGGTTCGGGGGTATGGGGATCGGCCTGGCCCTGGTGTGGGAGATCGTGGATGCGCATCAGGGCCGGGTGGAGGTGGAGAGCAAGCCCGGGGAGGGCAGTACCTTCACCGTCGTCCTTCCGCGTGCCGAGGAGCAACGATGAAGAAATGGTTCATTGCCATTGCGGGCAATATCGGTGTGGGGAAATCCACACTGACGGAGATGCTCAGCCAGCGGCTGGGGTGGGAGCCCTTTTTCGAGGCGGTGGCCGATAATCCCTATCTGGCGGATTTCTACCAGGATATGCGCCGCTGGAGTTTCCATTCCCAGGTCTTCTTTCTCTCGCGCCGCCTGCGCCATCACTACCAGCTTCTCCAGCGGCCTGAGCCGGTGGTGCAGGACCGCACTGTATATGAGGATGCCGAGATCTTTGCTCGCAACCTTTACCAGCAGGGTCTGATGAGCGAGCGGGACTACGCCAGCTACCGGGAGCTGTACGAGGTGCTCAGCCTCCTGCTCCCCCCGCCCGACCTCGTGGTCTACCTGCGGGCCTCCGTCCCGACCCTGCTGACCCGCATCGCTCATCGGGGTCGGTCGTTTGAGCAGGACATCTCTCCAGACTACCTGGCGCAGTTGAACGCGCTGTATGAAGAGTGGATCGCTCATTTCAACCTGTGCCCCATCCTGACCGTTCCTTCCGACAGTCTGGACTTCGTGGCGAATTCCCATCACCTGGACCTGATCCTGGGGAAGGTGCTGGAGAAGTTGCACGGACGAGAAGAGGTGGTATTCCCATGAAAAGATGGCCGTGGAAGCGAAAGAGGAGGTCGGGGACGGCCGAGCGGCTGGCTATGCTGACGCGGGTGGCGCGGGAGTTGACAGCTGGTCTGGACCTGATGGGGGTGCTGCGGCGCACGCTGGCGTTGAGCGTGCAGGCGGTGGATGCCACGGTCGGCAACCTGCTGTTGCTGGACGAAGAGGGACGGCTGGCGCTGGCGGTCGCGCTCTATGGGGGGAAGTTCCAGCGGGGGGACCTGGAGGCGGGCCGGAAGGCGCTGCAGGAGGGCCTGACGGGGTGGGTGGTGCAGAACCGTCGGCCGGTGCTGGTTGATGACGTGGAGAAGGACCCCCGCGGGCTGCGGGTCTTTGGGGCAACGATCGATTACCGGCCCGGGGCCGTCGTCTGCGCCCCCCTCCTTCTCCCCCATCGCGTGGTCGGTGTCCTCACCTGCATCCATACGCGGACCGACCATTTCGGCGAGGCCGATCTTCAGACGCTCCAGTTCATCGCCGATCAGGCGGCGGTCGCTCTGGAGAACGCCCGGCTCTTTGCCGCCGAGGAGCAGCGGCGGGAGCTATCCAATACGCTGAGCGAGATCGCCCGGGTCATCACCGCTACTCTGGACCTGGACGAGGTGCTCAACCTGATCCTGGAGCAACTGGGGCGGGTGATCCCCTACGATAGCGCGTCCATCTTCCTCCTTCACAACCGGCGGCTCGACATTCGCGCCTGGCGGGGATTCGAGGACGTGCACGCTGTCCAGCGCATCTTCTTCGGGTTGGGGGGCGGACACATTATGGCGCGGGTGGTGGCCGGTCGTGAGCCCCTCGTCTGCGCCGATGTCCAACAGGAGGAGGGTTGGGAGAACGTCCCCGGCCTCCCCCCCATCCGTGGCTGGATCGGCGCTCCGCTGGTCGCCCGGGGTGAGGTGGTCGGCGCGCTCACGGTGGATAGCCACGAGCTGGGGGCTTACTCCGACGCGGACGCGCGGGTGGTGGCCGCCTTCGCCGACCACGCCGCCATCGCCGTCGCGAACGCCTGGCTCTGGCAGCAGGCTCAGCGGCGGCTGGATGAGATCGCGTTCCTCTACGAGACCGGCCAGGCCATGACCGCATCGCTGGAGCTGGACGATGTCCTTCGCTCGCTTATGAACAGGGTGCGGGAGTATTTTCGGATGGAGGCGGCCTCGGTGGCGATGGTGGACGAGGAGACGGGCGACCTGGTCTTTCGGGTTGCCGCAGGTGCCGCCGCCGCCGATGTGGTGGGGATGCGGCTCAAAGCAGGACAGGGGGTCGCCGGGTGGGTGGCCAGCTCCGGCCAACCCGCCCTGGTCCCCGCCGTCCGCCGCGACAAGCGCTTCTATCAGGGGGTGGATGAAAAGACCGGCTTTCACACCCGGGCCTTGATGGCCGTTCCCATCAAGTTGGGGCAGAAGACGATCGGGGTAATCGAGGCCATCAACCCTCAAGAGGGCCGGTTGGAGGATGGGGACCTCAGACTTTTGATGAACGTGGCGACGCTGGCGGCCAGCGCGATCCAGAACGCCCGCCACTTCACCCGCGCCCGGGATGCCGAGCAACGATACGCCAGCCTGTTCGAAAACAGCGCCGATCCCATCATCATCACCGATGCGTCCGGCCTTGTCATCGATGTCAATCGTAAGATGTGTGAGATGCTGGGATATGAGAAGGAGGACCTGCTTGGGCGAGACATCGCCTCCCTCCATCGGGACCCCGATGCGACCCGGGAGCGGCTGGCTCAGGCCCTGGAGGGGGAAAGTATCTTCTATAACGTCGAGACCGCGGCCCACGACGGCACCTTCCTTCCCTTTGAGGTCCGGGCCACCCGTGTGTTCCACGGCGACATCCCCTTCGTCCAATGGGTGTGTCACGACTTGATGGAGCGGCTGAAGCTGGAGCGGGTCCGCCAGGACCTGACCCACATGATCATCCACGACCTGCGCAATCCCCTCTCGTCCATTATGAGCAGCCTCGACCTGATCCGCGCCGCCCTTATGGACAAGACGATCACGATCCCGATGGATCAACTCTTCACCATCGCCGAACGGAGCGGACAGAGACTGTACCTGCTCATCGACTCCATCCTCGACCTGGCCCGGCTGGAGGACGGCCGGGCGAAGCTGGCCCGCAAGCGGTTGAATGTCCGGCATATGGTCCAGGAGGTGATGGACCAGGCGCGGCCGACGGCCACCGCCCGGGAACTGCATCTGGATAGTCGCATCCCTGCCCGGTTGCCCTCGCTTTTGGGGGATCGGGACCTCCTCCAGCGGGTGTTGTTGAACCTCCTGGACAACGCGATGAAGTTCACACCGCCGGGTGGCAGGATTCGGGTGGAGGTAGGCCAGCCGGATGCGGATACACTCCTCTTCGCCGTGTCCGATACAGGGCCGGGGATACCGCCGGAGCACCACGAGCGGATCTTCGAGCAGTTCACCCGGCTGGAGAGGAAGGGAGCCCGAGGGACGGGGCTGGGGCTGGCGTTGTGCAGGTTGGCGGTGGAGGCCCACGGCGGTCGCATCTGGGTGGAGAGCGAGCCCGGCCGGGGGGCTACGTTCAAGTTCGTCCTCCCGGTGGGGGAGGAGGATGAGGGGGAGGCATGAACACTGCGTCGGAGCGGCTCTACTACGCCGACCCCTATCTGACCCGGTTCGAGGCACGGGTGGTGGAACGACTGACCTGGAGGGACCATCCCGCAGTGGTGTTGGACCGTACCGCTTTCTACCCCACCTCCGGCGGCCAGCCGTCCGACCGGGGGGCCCTCTGCGACGTTCCTGTGATCGATGTGGAGGTGCTGGAACCGGACGGGGCGGTGGTCCACCTACTGGATGCCCCCCTACCCACGGATCGGGTGGTCGGGGAGGTGGATTGGGACCGCCGTTTCGACCATATGCAGCAGCACACCGGTCAGCATCTGCTCTCCGCTGCCTGCGAGCAGTTGCTGGACGCCGATACGGTCTCCTTCCACCTGGGGGCCGAGATGTGTACCATTGACCTGAACGTGGCCCGGATTCCCCTGGAGAAGATGGAGCCGGTGGAGGAACTGGTCAACCGGGTGATATGGGAGGACCGTCCCGTGGCGGCCCGCTTTGTGGCCCCCGAGAGGCTGGCCGACCTTCCCCTCCGCCGCCCTCCCTCGATAGAGGGACCGGTCCGTCTGGTGGAGGTGGAGGGGTTCGATCTCAACCCGTGTGGCGGGACCCACGTGGCCCGCACCGGGGAGATCGGGCTGCTTAAGGTGATCCGGCTGGATTACCGGGGTGCGGAGACCCGGGTGGAGTTTATCTGCGGCGGGCGGGCGCTGCGGGATTACCGGCGCAAGAACCGGACCGTGCTGGGGTTGGCCGCCGCGCTGACGGTGGGCTACTGGGAGCTGGAGGGAGCGGTGGCGCGGTTGCAGCAGGACTTGAAGGCGGCGCGGCGGGAGTTGCGCGCAGCCCGGGAGCGGGCCCTGGAGGAAGAGGCGATCCGGTTGGCCCAGGAGGCGGTCTCCTCCGGCTCGCTGCGGGTGGTCTGCAGGGTATGGGAGGGGCGCGCCCCCGCCGAGCTGCGGGCTCTGGCGCAGGGGGTAGTCGCTCACCCCGGTGCGGTGGCCCTGTTGGCGTCGACGGGGGAGCGGGTCCAGCTCTGCGTCGCCTGCTCCGAGGGGATGGAGGCGGATGCGGCGGCGATCCTGCATGCGGTGTGTGCGGAGCTGGGGGGGAAGGGGGGCGGGACCTCCCGCCTGGCCCAGGGCAGCGCCCCCGCCGCCAACCGCTCTCGGGTGGAGGATGTTCTGAGAACAATAAACCTGAGACCTGAAACCTGAAACCCGAAACGGCCACAGTCTGGAGCACTTGCCTTTATGGAAGAGATCGCACCTGGTGTCTACGTCTCCTCATTCTATCCCGGCATCAACGTCGGTCTCATCGTCACCGACGGTGGGCCCATTATGGTGGATAGCCCGCCACTGCCGGACGACGCGAGGGCGTGGCGGGAGCGGGCAGAGGAGGTCGCCGGCGGCCCGATCCGGTACGTCGTCCTCACCGACCACCATCCCGACCGCCTCATCGGCGCCGGGTGGCCGGGAGCACCCGTCGTCGCCGGGCGGGGCGCCTTCCGGCGACTCCGGGAGGGGGGGGAGTCCCTCTGGCGGGCCGTCGTGGAGGAGTGGGTCCGTCGTCGGCCCGGCGCGGAGGGCCTGGCAGACGCTCGGCCGGTCCTGCCGGAGGTCATCGTCGCTGGACGCGTCAGCCTCCACGGCTCCGTTCCCGTCGTCGTGGAGTCGGTGCCCGGCGCCGCCCCCGGCAGCGTCTGGGTACGGCTTCCGGAGCAGGAGGTGCTCTTCGCCGGCGATACGGTGGTGGTGGGCGCTCACCCGTTTCTGGCCGAGGCCCCCGACACCCGGGCCTGGCTGGAGACCCTGGTCGATCTGCGCCGGCCCTGGTTCCCGGCCCGGCTCATCGTCCCCGGCCGGGGGCCGGTGTGTGACAAAGAGGCCACCCGCGATCTGAGCGCGTACATCCAGCGGGTCCGGCGGCGGATTCGCTCCGTCCACACCGCCGGCGGTGGCCGGGGGGACCTGGCCGGCCTGGTGGAGGAGTTCCTCTCCCTCTTCCCCATCGAGGAGGGGGAGCGGGAGAGGGTGCAGCGGCAGGTCCGGGCCGGCCTGGAGCGGGTTTTCGAGGAACTGCGGCCGGAGGAAGCGGAGGAGTGACCCGTCTTGCTGTGCCCTCCAGACCCCGCAGCCCGCTGGACGAGGTGCGCCAGGCCCTGGAGCGGGTGGAGATGCGGCTGGCCAACCTGCGCGGCTCCGGCGCCGATGGTGTGGAGGTTCTCCTCCTGCTGGATCAGGTCGCCGACCGGCTGGAGGAACTGGAGGCGGCGGGGGCCGACGTGCGGGCCGAACGGGGCCGGCTGGAGTCGGCCTGGCAGGGCCTGCAGCGGAAGGCACGGCTCTTCCTCCGGGAGGTGGGGCCAGCGCTGAGGGCGGAGCGGGAGCGGCGGACCGTCGGGCCGCTTCGCCCCTGGTGGTGGCTGGATGAGGCCTACGGCCGGGCACAGCGGCGGGCGTTGGGGAGGGGGCTGCTCGTCGCCCTGGCGGTGGTGGCGACCGTGGCGGTCGGGTGGCTGGCCTACGAGCGGTTCCTGGCTCCGCCCCCTCAGGTCCGCCAGGCGCTGCGCCACGCCGCCTGGGGGCAGGAGCGGATGGAGGCGGGCGACCTGGCGGGGGCGTTGGCGAAGTTCGAGGCTGCCGCGCGCCTGACCCCAGACGACCCAGAGATGGTGCTCTGGGTGGGTGTGCTGCGGCAGAAGTTGGGGGATGAGGAAGGGGCACAGGCGGCCTACGGGGTGGCGCGGTGCCTGGGGCTGAGTGAGAAGGAGTTCCTCCTGCGGCGGGGAACTCTTTTCCTCGAAGCCGGCGACCTGGAGGCCGCCCGGGCCGACGCCGAGGCGGCTATCGAGCTGGACCCCCGCTGGGGATACGGTTTCTACCTGCGGGCCTCCGTGGAGGCGGCGGCGGGGGAGATCGGGGCCGCTGTAGCCGATTATCGGCGGGCGGCCGATCTGGCCCACATCGCTGGCGATACGCAGTTGGAAGCAGCGGCCCGCGCGCAGATGGCGTTGTTCCTGTTCTATCCGGAGAGATGATGAGCGAACGGGAGATGGTCCGTGTCCGGGCGGTCAAGGCCGCCTATGAGAAGGAGTTGTTGCGGAAGGCCAACGTAGTCGGCGTAGGGATCGGCCTGCGGAGGCGGGGTGGGCAGTCCACGGGTGAACTGTCCATCGTCGTCTCCGTGACGCACAAGGTGCCTCTGGAGGAACTGGATCCCCAGGACGTGATCCCTCGGGAGCTGGAGGGTGTCCCGGTGGACGTCCAGGCCGTCGGTGTCTTGCGCGCTCTCTGAGCCTCCTTGCCGGAAAGGAGCATACGATGATCGAGGAGTTGGTGGCTCAAGTCGGTGGGGTCAAACGGCGGTACGTCGGCGACCTGCTTGCCCGCCGTAATGTCGTCGCCTGTGGCGTCGGCTATAAGATCAGCGGCGGGGAGCGGACCGATGAGATAAGCCTGGTCGTCTCGGTGACACACAAGGTCCATCCCTCGGCCCTCGCGCCGGAGGACCTCATCCCGCCGGAGGTGGACGGGGTTCGCACCGACGTTGTGGAGACGGGGGTGCTGCGCGCCTTCCAGGGGCCCAGGGACCGCTGGCGGCCGGTGGTGCCGCCGGGAGTCTCCGTAGGACACTACCGCATCAGCGCCGGTACCTTCGGCTGCCTGGTGGGGCGGGGGGGTGAGCGCTTCATCCTCTCCAACAATCATGTCCTGGCCGATATGAACAAGGGTGAGGAGGGGGACCCCATCCTCCAGCCCGGTTCGGCCGACGGTGGGACGATGGAGGACCAGATCGCTACGCTGGCGGAGTTCGTACCTTTGGATTTCGGCACCGAGGAGCCGATCTGCTCTGTAGCGGGGTTCGCGGCGACGGTGCTGAACGGGCTGGCCGCCCTGGTGGGCTCCACCCATCGCTTGCAGGCGGTGCGGCAGACTGAGGGGGTGAACCGGGTGGACGCGGCCATGGCCCATCCCCTCTCGGCCGACATGGTCGGCAACGAGATCCTCTACATCGGCGCGCCCACCGGCGCAGGGACGGCGACGCTGGAGATGGCAGTGCAGAAGACTGGTCGCACCACCGGCCACACCACCGGTACCATCACCCAGGTCGATGTCACCGTACGCATCGACTATTACGGCCCTACCGCCCTCTTCGAGGGGCAGTTGGTCGCCTCACCGATGAGCGAGCCAGGGGACTCCGGCTCCGCCGTGCTGGATATGGAGCGGCGGGTGGTGGGCCTCCTCTTCGCCGGCTCCGATGCGGCGACGATCATCAATCCGATCGAGGAGGTACTTTCCGCTCTGAACGTTGAGATCGTGACCTAGGGGGCAACGGCTACACCAGCCCCGCCGCCTGATTTTCCTCCTCGGCCAGACGGATTCCCTCCCGCTCGTTCACCCACAACAACAGCCCGCTGCCGACCACGAAGAAGATGACGAGGGAGACGATGCTCAGGCGGCTGGAGCCGGTCAACTGGCCCACCAGGCCAAATAGGGCCGGGCCGGCGATGCCGGCGAATTTGGAGCTGACGTCGTAGAATCCAAAAAACTCCGCCGTCTTTGCCTTGGGGGCCATCCGCCCGAAGAGGGACCGGCTGAGAGCCTGGCTACCGCCCTGCACTGTCGCCACCAGGAAGGCCAGGATCCAGAAGTGGAGACCTGTCTGCATGAAGTAGCCGCCGATGGAGATGAGGGTGTAGACGCCCAGCGCCAGCAGGATCGAGCGCTTGGTCCCCAGCCGTCGGGCCAGCCAGCCGAAGGCAAAGGAGAAGGGGATGCCCAGGAACTGCACCGCCAGGATCGCCCCGATGAGGTCGGTCTGGCCGATACCGATCTCCGTCCCGAAGATCACGGCCATAGTGATGATGGTGCCGATGCCGTCGTTGTAGAGCCAGAAGGCGAGCAGAAACTTGAACAACTCCCGGTAGCGACGGATCTCCCGGAAGGTCCGCCCCAGTCGCTGAAACCCGGCGCGGAGGGGGTTGGCGCTCTCTCCCCGCTCCTGCGCGAAGGGCGGCTCTGGCACCCGGCGGAAGAGGGGGAGGGAGAAGACCGCCCACCACACGCCGACGCTGAAGAACGAGATCCGGGTGGCGATCTCGGCGTTGGGCAGGCCGAACCATTCTGGCTTCATGATCCAGGCCAGGTTGACGGCCAGGAGCAACCCGCCGCCCAGGTAGCCCAGCGCATATCCCTTGGTGGAGACCTGGTCGATCTCGTCGGGGCGGGCGACGTGGGGCAGAAGCGAATCGTAGAAGATGTTGGCCCCGGCGAAGCCGATCCGGCCCAGGATGTAGAGGGCGGAGGCCAGGAGCCAGTCGCCTGTGCTGACCAGGACCAGGAGGGTGGTGAAGAGGATGCCCAGCCCGGCGAAGCCGCCCAGGAACCGCTTCTTGGCCCCGCTGTGATCGGCCATAGCCCCCAGGATGGGCGCGGCGAGGGCGACCAGGAGCATGGCGATGGTGTTGGTGTAGCCCCAGTAACTGCTGGCGCGCACCGGTGTCAGGCTCGCCCCGGCTACCGCGCTGTAGAAGGTAGGCAGCACGGCCGCCATGACCGTCGTGGCGAAGGCGCTGTTGGCCCAGTCGTACATGCACCAACCGTTTACAATTTGGGCGTAGGTATAACGGCTATTCGATTGTGGGTGCACGGTTTTCCTCCCTTCGGACTGACTGTTAGTCTCCCCGTTTGACGTTGCTGAGCGGTTGCGGCCGTCTGCCGACAGCACTCTGGAGGGCGACCGACTGATTGGGGTGATTCTACCACAACTGGGAGGGATGGGCAAAACAGCAGCGCCGTGGAGGGACGGCGCTCAAGCGCCTACTACCAACCAAACGGCGCAAGCGCCTACTACCAACCAGGGATACCGGCCGGGGTGGGAAGTGCGGTTGTAGTATTAAGGCGGGGGTGGCGTTTTTGGGGTTCTTTTTACAGATCTTTTACCTGGTTTATACCGCTCTTGGCTAGTATATATAAGTTAGGAAGCCGATGCTTGCCTGAAATTTTGTTGCGCCCATTGCCTTGCGGGCAATTGTCGCTCACTACCGCCTTTCCCCGCTTCGTTGCGCACCCGCCCGCTCTTTCAGCCTCGTTTAGTGAGGGGGAGGGTTGTTCAAGAACGAAGCCGGGCTGATTCAACGGGCGAGGGAGGGAGACCCCGCTGCCTTCGCCGAGATCTACGACCGGTATCAGCCCGCCGTCTATCGGTGTATCCTCTGTCGGGTGGGGAACGCTGCGGAGGCCGAACCCCCCACTACTCAGGTCTTCGGGCGCCTGGTGGAGGAGATAGACCGAGTCGGCCGCCAGGGTCGCCCCTTGCTGGCCTGGTTGTACAGCGTCGCCCGCGACCTCGTCGATTATGTTCCCCAGGATGTCGAACCGTCCTCCGCCCTGTCTGATGAGGGGGAGACCGGCGGCGCAATCGGTCCGGAGAGGGGGGCCGAGGGGGGGCTGACCCAGCAGGGGCTGGTGGCCGCCATCGGATCGCTCCCCGAGGATCAGCGAGCCGTCGTTCTCCTGAAGTTCGTCGAGGGGCTGGACAACAGGGCGGTGGCCCAGGTATTGGGCAAGCCGGTGGGGGTGGTGAGGTCGCTGCAGAGGGAAGCGCTGCCCACGCTGGCGGCGGGGGTTGGGTGGTGGGACGCCACCCGTCCGCCCTGGTCTCCGCAGCGGCAGGTGGAGGAGCAAGAACGACTGCAGGCCGAGTTGATCCAGAACCTGACCCACGAGCTGCGCACGCCACTCAGTCTCATCCAGGGCTACGCCGAGCTCTTCCTCGCCGGGGACCTGGGGCCGATCTCGGGGGCGCAGCAGAACGCGCTGACGGTGATCCACGAGCGCGCAGCGGCCCTCGCCCAGTTGATCCGCAACCTGACCGCTCTGGAGGCCATTCCCCGCGATGCGCTCTCTCTGGCACCGGTCTCGGTGCGGGGGGTGGTGGATCGTGCCATGGGCAAATACCGCCACCTGGCCGCGCAGGTGCGGGTTCAGTTCGAGGTGGACTTGCCTGATGACCTGCCGCCGGTCCTGGGGGACCGGGAGCACCTGGAGCTGGCCTTCTCCCAGTTGCTGGATAACGCCATCAAGTTCAGCCCCGATGGGGGCCGGATCCAGATACGGGGGTGGGTGGACGGGCGGTGGGTATATGTGGCCGTTCGGGATGAGGGGATCGGCCTCGCTCCGGAGCATCTGGATCGGGTTTTCGAGCGCTTCTACCAGGTGGACGGCTCTACCACCCGCCGTTTTGGCGGTGTGGGCCTGGGGTTGACCATCGTCCGGGCGATCGTCGAGGCGCATTCCGGTCGGGCCTGGGCCTCCAGCGAGGGGCCGGGCAGAGGCAGTACGTTTACCCTGGCGCTGTCCACCCGGCCGGCGGGGTGTCCCTCTCCGCTCTGGGATCCTTCCCGGGTGAGGCGCTGGCGGGAGCGGTTGAACCAGGCGTTGGATGAGAGCCTGGTGCTTATGGAGGAGAGTGGGGCCACCCTGGAGGAGTGTTTGGCTCGCTACCCGGAGTACGCCGAGGACCTGCGGGTCCTATTGGAGGTCGCTCTGGGGGTGCGCCGCGTGCCCCGGTTGGTCTCCAGCCCCGCCGCGTTCGCCGCTGGGAAGCGGAGGATGCTCCAGGCGTTGGAGGAGAAGAAGCGTCGCTCGGCGGTCGCCCCCCATCCCCTCCGTCGCATCGTGGAGCAGATCGCTGCCCTGTTTGCGTGGGGAGAGAGACCAGCCCCTCAGAGGCGCGTGCCCGCCTTCCAGTTGGTCACAACGGCCGCTCTGGTGCTCCTTCTGATCGTCGTCGGCGGCCTATCCCTTGCCTCCCAGAACGGGGGAACCGTCACTCAGGTGGCCGTCTTGAGTCGGGTGGGCGGTGTGGTGGAGATTCTGCCGACCGACAGCGATACGTGGCGGCTGGCGGAGGCGGGGGAGGTGATAGAGGCGGGGGATCGGGTCCGCACCGGTCTGGACTCCGCGGCCACATTGCTCTTCTTCGACGGCAGCACGACCGACCTGGAGGCCAACACGAAGGTCACCCTGGTCCAGATGCTCTCCCGCCGGGACGGCGGCGGCAGGGCTATCGTCCTTCACCAGTGGCTGGGCCGTACCTATACACAGGTGGAGCATCTGCCCGACGCGGCCTCTCGCTTTGAGATCGAGACCCCCACAGCGGTCACGGCGGCGCGAGGGACGGAGTTCGCCGTGGCTGTGGAGGAGGATGGCACCACCAGTGTGGTCGTCATCGAGGGGCTTGTGGATGTGACGGCGCAGGAGACGACCATCTCGGTGGAGGCTGGCCGGGCGACCACGGTTCGGCCAACACAGCCCCCCGCGCGGGTGCAACTGGTCTCTGTGCCGAGCCCGACGCCGTGGTCGGTGCCGTTGCGCCTGCCGTTCCCGCTGGATACGGCGCGGCCAGCGCACACCCCGGTGCCGACCGAGACCCCGTTCTCCACCAGGACGCCGACGCCGACCGGGACGCCGGTGCCGAGCCCTGTGCCGACCCAGCGGCGGGCCACGCCGAGACCCTCTCCGACCTGGACGCCGGCGCCGACGGAGACCCCCACGCCGAGCCCGACGCCGA
>DQUX01000124.1 GCA_015662065.1 Anaerolineales bacterium
GGGGGGGCGGGCGAAGCCGCCGGAGGGAGCGCAGGGGGGCTGCTGGGGTCGTTTCATTTGATCGGAATCCTGTCGCGGTCTACTGCGTGCGTCGGGTCTCCTCGCCTCCCCTGGACAGCAGTTTCAGCGTAGCCCAACATCCTGGCCCGGTCTTCGTTCTCGCGGATGGCGATGCACGCGCGTCCGGCGGGCGAGGGGGGGGTAGGGGCGCGCAGCGCTGCATAAGGAGGGGCCCCACTAGCCAATTCCCCCGCCCTGCGGTATAATCCCCCTCGACTCCCAGCGACAGGAGCAACCTATGCGCATCCTCATCACCGGAGGGGCCGGGTTCATCGGCTCCCATCTCTGCGAGCGCCTCCTGGCCGACGGCCACGAGGTCATCGCAATGGACAACCTGAGCACCGGCAGCGTGGACAATATCGCCCATCTGGCCGGCCACGAGCGGTTCCACTTCATCAAGCACGACGTGACCAGCTACATCTACGTGCCGGGGCCGCTGGACGTGGTGCTCCACCTGGCCAGCCTGCCCAGCCCGGTGGACTACCTGAACTTCCCCATCCAGACCCTTAAGGTGGGCGCGCTGGGGACCCATAAGACCCTGGGGCTGGCGCTGGCGAAGAAGGCCCGCTACCTGCTGGCCTCCACCTCGGAGGTGTACGGCGACCCCCTCGTCCACCCCCAGCCGGAGGATTACTGGGGGAACGTTAACCCCGTTGGCCCCCGCGGGGTCTACGACGAGAGCAAGCGGTTCGCCGAGGCGCTGACGATGGCCTACCACCGCTACCACGGGGTAGACACCCGGATCGCCCGCATCTTCAACACCTACGGTCCCCGAATGCGGGCGGACGACGGGCGGGTGGTGCCCAACTTCGTCTGCCAGGCTCTGCGCGGCGAGCCCCTCACCGTCTACGACGACGGATCTCGCACCCGCAGCTTCTGCTACATCGACGACATGGTGGAAGGGATGCTGCGCCTCCTCCTCTCCTACGAGATTCGACCGGTCAATCTGGGCAACCCTCAGGAGATGACCATCCTGGAATTCGCCCACAAGGTCCTGGAGGTGACGGGGAGTTCTTCGGGGATCACCTTCGTCCATCCCACCGACGAGCGGACCAAGGACGACCCCAAAGTGCGCTGCCCGGACATCACCCGCGCCCGGGAGGTGCTGGGGTGGGAGCCGAAAGTCCTCCTCGAGGAGGGGCTTCGGCGGACGGTCGCCTACTTCCGGGAGCGTCTGTGAGCCACGCGCGCACCGCCCACCTGCTGGCCTGGAACGGCCCCCTGGTCACCGGCGTCGGGCTGGCCCTGGCCCTGACCGGCGGGCTGCTGCTGGCCCAGCTTCCCCCCGCGACGGCGGCAGTCCTGGTGGGCCTGACCGGACTGGCGGTCGGCACGCTGGCCGAGCCACTGATCGGCCTGATCGGCGGTCTATTCCTGGGGCTACTGCGGGCCTACCTCCAGGCCGAGGTCCCCCAGGTCCCGGCCCAGATCGGTCACCTCTTTGTCGCCCTGGCACTGGCGGCCCACCTGGCGCGGGGGCTGGTCCGGCGCGACCTGCGTCTTCTCCACCCGCCGCTCCTCCTGCCACTGGTGGGCTTCCTCGGCGCAGCCTGGCTCTCCCTTTGGGACCCGGTAGACCTGACCGTCTACGGTCTCCCCGAGTTCGTCAAGTGGATCGAGGTGCTGCTGGTCTTCCTGATCGTCGCCGGTCGGGCCCGATCCCGCCACCTGCCCTGGCTCGTGGCGGCCGTGCTGGCCGTGGGGGCCTTCCAGGCCGGGGTGGGGCTCTACCAGTTCGGGCTGCGCGGGGAGGGGCCGGAGCACTTCCTCGTCCCCGGCACCGAGTTCTACCGGGCCTACGGCACCTTTGAGCAGCCCAACCCCTATGGCGGCTACATCGGTATGACACTGGCGCTGGCCGTGGGGGTGATAGCGGAAAAGGGGAGACACGGAGACACGGAGGCGGGGGGCCCCGTCCTGTCCCCGCGTCTCCGCGTCCCCTTTCTCTTGCTGATACTGTCGGCCATCTTGGTCCTGGGAGCCGCCCTGGCCGCCTCCTGGAGCCGGGGGGCGTGGATCGGCTTCGGGGCGGCCCTGACGGCGATGGCGGTCGCCCTCCCGCGCCGCAGCCGCCGGGGGGTGCTCCTGGTAGGGTTCCTGGCAACCCTCGCTCTGGCTCTCCATGCATCCGGGCTTCTGCCCTCCGCCGTCCTATCCCGACTGACCGACTTCGCCGCCGGCCTGCGACTGGAGGACGTGCGCGGAGTCGGCATCAGCGATGCCAACTACGCCGTGATCGAGCGGTTGGCCCACTGGCAGGCCGCCCTGGAGATGTGGCGGTATCACTTCTGGACCGGCGTGGGGCTGGGCGGCTACGAGCCCGCCTACCCCCGCTTCGCCCTCATCAACTGGCCCTTTGGTCTGGGGCACGCCCACAACATCTACCTGAACCTGTTGGCCGAGACCGGGCTCATCGGCCTCGCCGCCTATCTGCTCTTCTGGGGGGATGTCTTCCGGCAGACCTGGCGGGCCACCCGTCGCACCGCCAGGCTGGGCCGGGGCCTCGCCATCGGCCTCCTGGGGGCTTGGACCCACCTCGCGGTTCATAACCTCTTCGACAACCTCTACGTCAACAACGCCCACCTCCTCATCGGCCTGCTCCTCGGCCTTCTCCCCATCGTCCTACGTCCAAAACCCGCCGTCACCCTGTCATCCATCCAGTAACCCTAATGAGTATGAGCACAAACGCCCAACTCCAATCATTTCTAAGAACCAACCGCAAGGAGATCGTCCGCTTTCTGAAATTCTCCATCGTCGGCACCATCGGCGCGGCGGTGGACTTCGGAACGCTGTACCTACTGCACGCCGTGCTGGGGCTTCCCATCGTCCTGGCCAATGCTTGCTCCTTCAGCGCCGCCGTGCTGAGCAACTTCATCTGGAATCGGTGCTGGACCTACCCGGACTCCCGCTCCAAGCCGGTGCGCACCCAGTTGGTTCAGTTCTTTATCGTCAACATCGCCGGCTGGGGGATCAACACCGGCATCCTGGTCCTCCTCCGCTACCCGTGCGCATCGCTCATCGGCAGCCTCGGCCAGAGCCTGCCCGCCCTCGCCGACCCGGAGCTGGTCTACAAGCTGGGCTACAACTTGGCTAAGGCCATCGCCACCGGGGTGGTCCTGTTCTGGAATTTCTTCGTCAACCGGTGCTGGACCTACTCAGACGTGGATTGATGCGGATCGGGATCGACTACACGGCAGCGGTGAGGCAACGGGCGGGCATCGGCCGGTACACCCGCGGGCTGGTCGGAGCGCTGCTGACCCTGCCCAGCCCTCACCACTACACCCTCTTCGCCGCCACCGGCGGCCTGCGATCTGCAATCTCGAATCTGCAAGGTCTGCAATCCGCAACTTGCGATCTGCGCACCGTCCCCCTCAGCGACGAGTGGCTCGCCCGCCTATGGCACCGCCTCCGCCTGCCAATCCCCATCGAGGCGATCGTCGGGCGGGTGGACCTCTTCTACTCCCCAGACTTCATCCTGCCCCCCATCCTGCCCGACGTCCGCACCCTGCTCACGGTCCACGACCTCTCCTTCCTGCACTACCCCGACCACTTTGTCCCCAAGCTGGTGCGCTACCTGAGCCGGGCCGTGCCTCGCTCCATCGCCCGTGCCCGGCGGGTGCTGGCCGACTCGGAGGCCACCCGGACCGACCTGATTCAATTTCTGGGTGTGCCACCGGAAAGCGTCGAGGTGCTCTACAGCGGCGTGGACCCCCGCTTCCGGCCGGAGCCGGAGCCCGGGGAGCGGGAGCGACTGCAGTCCCGCTACGGCGTCGGGGAACGGTCCTACGTCCTCTCCGTGGGCACCCTCCAGCCCCGCAAGAACTACGTGCGCCTCATCCGCGCCTTTGCCCGCCTGCGCCTTGCGCCCCTGTGCCCTGAAACTCTGGTCATCGCCGGCGGGCGGGGCTGGCTCTACCAGGAGATCTACGCCGAGGCGGAGAAGCACCCCGACCGTGTGCGCATCCTCGGCTTCGTGGACGAGGCCGACCTGCCAGCCCTATACCGGGAGGCGGCGCTGTTTGTGTTCCCCTCCTTCTACGAGGGCTTTGGGCTGCCGGTGCTGGAGGCGATGGCCTGCGGGGTGCCGGTGGTCTGCTCGAACGCCTCCAGCCTGCCGGAGGTGGCGGGGGCGGCGGCCCTGCTGGTGGACCCCCACGATGAGGAGGGGTTGACCGAGGCAATGGAGCGGGCGCTGGCGGACGAGGGGCTGAGGGAGGAGATGGTCGCTCGGGGACTGGAGCAGGCCGCCCGGTTCACCTGGGAGCGGGCCGCCCGGCAGTTGCTCGCCACCCTCGACGCCGTTGCCGTTGGGGGACATCCTGTTTCCAACGACGTGTCTGAGCTGCGGTCGGACGGGGAGGGTTGAGGAAATGTCACGTCGTTCTGCATCCCTGTTGCTGGCCCTGGGTGCGGTGCTGGGGCTGGTGGGGGCGGTGGCCCCGTGGATCTCCCACCGGGCGGCGGGGTTGACCGTCGGGGGGTTCGACCTCTTCGAGAGCTCGAAGTTCTTCCCCGCGGTCCGCTCCGGCGCGGCCCCCCTTTTCCGGGAGGGGTTCTTGCTACCGTTGCTGACCTCGGCCCTCCTCCTGGCCCTGGTGCCCGCCGTCTCCGCTCGCCCCCCCCGCCTGGTCCGCCGGCTCCTCCCGGCGCTGGCGGCGGTCGCCGCCCTGCTGACGCTGCCCCCCTACCCGGCCATCCTCACCGCCCACCGGGACCCGGAATACCGGGGGCAGCTTCTGCTGGCGACGGGGACGCTTCTCCTGGCCCTCCTCTCCCCCCGGGCCCGCCGACTGCCCCCCCGCCTGCTCGACGGGCTGATCGCCGCCCTGGCCCTGGGCGGCCTGGTGGCCGGGCTGGTGGCTCTGGCGGAGGTCCGGCCGCTCTTCATCGAGTTGTATAACGGGCCGGTCGGCGTGGGATGGGGGGTTGTGGCCTGGGCTCTGGGGTGCGCGGCCGCTCTGGGTAGCGTGATACGCCGGAATAGAGATTCCGGCGCATCGGAAACCTCTGTGAACTCGGCGTCTCGGCGGTGAAGAACGACGTAGCCCGCGAATCCCCCTTCACGGGTGAGGGAAACCGTCAGTCCAGCGCCTCCAAGAACTCCACCACCGTCGGGATCGTCATCAGCTTCTCCCGGAAGTAGGCGTTGACCATGTTTTCCACCATCGCCCGGGAGTCCGCGATCACCTTCCCCCAGTCCTTCCCCAGGTCTCTCCACCCGGTGACATCGTCCCGCAGCCGCAGGAGCGCCATTACCACCTCCGTCTCCCCCGGTCCCTCGCAGCAGGAAACCACATCTCGGATCAGCGCGTCCATCTGGTGCACCACCGCCTCCTGGTTCAGGGAGGAGCCCGGCCGCCCGGCGTCGTCCACCGTGTCCAGGAGCGACCAGACCTGGTAGAGGAGGGCCGCCGGTTCGTCGAACAGCTCCCGGATCAACGCTGCCGCCTCGTGTCGCCCGGTCAGGCGGAAGATATTGTACAGCCGCTTGGCCGCCTTACCGTAGTTGACGTGGTCCCGCGTGTACTTGCGCACCTCGCCCGTCAGTTGCCGTACGTATTCCCCCAACGCCTGCGGTGAGACATGCCGCGCCAGCTTGGCAAACAGCGGCACCGACTCCGCCTCCAGGTAAACCTCCTGGAAGTAGGGGTCCAGAAAGCCGTCCAGCGGGATAATCTCCCCATCTGGGGTCTCCCACGTCACGTCCAGCATATTGCTGGCGTTGACCACCCGGCCCCGCTCCGGCTCCGCGATCACCCAGTCCATCTTACACCAACCGGGGTCCAGGCAGCCGTACTTCCACTCCACCATCCACGGCTGTCCGTCGGGTCGGAACACCTCCATCCGGCCTGCCTTTACCTCCTCCGGCTCCCACGAGATGGGGGCCCCGGCCTTGATCCGCCGCCCCTCCTTCACCACGTCGGTCTTCCAGGTGCCGAACTTGACCTCGATCAACTCATAGTTCGGCCCCTTATAGAAGGCTATGGCCTTATCCCGCATCAGCCGGCTCAGGATGAGACAGGCCTCTTCACGGGTGGGGGCCTTGATGTTGACCCGCTCGAAAAAGTCGCAGTCGCCGGGGTACCGCTGGATGCGGCCCTGGGCGGCGCTGCCGGAGAGGCTCACCGCCGTCTCCACGTTGGGCAGGTCCGGAAGCTGCACGATATCGGCGATGCGCCGGTACCGCTCCAGCGTCTCCCGGTCGAAATCCAGCAGGGTGACCCGGTGGCCGTAGACGCCGGTCTCCTCGTCTACCGTCCACCCCTCCGCTCCGGGCTGCACCGCCGCCATCGCCGTCAGCCACTGGGTCACATCGGTCTCATCCACCTCCACGCCCAGCATCCGCGCCGTGCGGATGATCCGTTCCACCTCTCCCGCGATGTCCACACCCTCGTCCGCCGGTCGCTGCTCCTCCCCCATCCTCCTCCCTCCTCCGGGCGCAAAACGCAAAAAAGGTCACCGACCCCCGAAACGTCTGTCGGTGACCCGGCCTCCGATATGCCCGCGAGAACCGCCTATCCGCCTGCTGTCATACGGCTCTCGACATAGCGGACGGCGTCGCCCACCGTCTTGATCTGCTGCGCTTCCTCGTCGGAGATAGTTCCACCGAACTCCTCCTCGAAGGCCATCACCAACTCGACCAGGTCGAGGGAATCCGCCCCCAGGTCCTCCCGGAAGCGAGCCTCCATTGTGACCTTCTCCGGCTCCACCCCGAGCAGTTCGATGATGATCTCCTTCACGCGCTCAAACATATTACACCTCCTGAGATTTGGGACCTTGGTGTA